>JAEUMC010000697.1 GCA_016793415.1 Devosia sp.
GAGAAACCGGCATTGGAGAATTCCGGTACGGAGCGGAGGTTCTCCGAGTCGACCACTTCGAGCAGCAGGTCGCGCGACTTGATCAGCTCGATCTGGCTCGACATCAGCGCCTCGGTATTCACCGAGTTGCCGGCGGACGCCACATCCATCGCGGCACGCGTGTAGATGTTGCTGCGCGGCTCGACCAGGAGGCTCGCCGATGATTCATAGCTCTTGGGGATGAACAGCAGCACCGCGGCAGAGGCTACCAGCAGCAGTACGGTGACCAGCACAATGCGCAGCCCGCGCGACAGCACGGCCGCCAGCAGCGCCTTTGCATCCATCCGCACATCGTCGGCGCGCTCGAAATCCGAACTCACTGCCCGCCCTCACTGTTACCCCTGAGCTATGGGGTCAGCGTGGTAAGCATTCAGTTAAGCCGGCTCGCAATCTGACCACACGAAGACGATTTTCTAAGCAGAATGTTAACCATAGCGCCGCGACACTGGGGCTCTGATCAGGGTTTTTCGGGATAGCCATGCGCTGGCTGCGTCTCCTTCTCATCGTGTTGCTCGTGCCGTTGGCGGCCTGTGCCATGAACGGCAAGCCGTCGACCTATCTGGTCGAGGTCAAGGGGCCCTACACGCTCGATACCGGCGACGTGGTGCGGGTCAGCGTCTATGGCGAAGCGGAGCTTTCCAAGAGCTACCAGGTCGACGACGGCGGCGCCGTGGCGCTGCCGCTGGTCGGGCCGGTGAAGGTGCGCGGCAAGACCACGCAGCTGGCGGCCGCTTCGATTACCGCGGCGCTGGCCGAGGGCTATATCCGCGAGCCGAGCGTAGCCGTCGAGATCGAGACCTACCGGCCGTTCTTCATCCAGGGCGCGGTCAAGAACGGCGGCCAGTTCCCCTATGTCTACGGCATGACGGTGCGCGCGGCGATCAGCACCGCCGGTGGATTCTCCGATACGGCCGATCGCGGCAAGGCAGTGATCTATCGCCGGCAGGGCAACCAGATGGTGAAGGGATCAGTCAATCTCGACTTCCCCATTTACCCCGGAGATACCATCGTAGTGGCGGAGCGTTGGCTCTAAAGGGTTCGGAAACCCGGCCCCTTCTAACGCTGGGGCATGTCCAGCGCATCTCGTCCGCTCCGCATCCTCCAGATTCTGCGTGCCCCGGTTGGCGGGCTGTTCCGGCATGTCTACGACCTGACGCATGAACTGGCGGCACGCGGCCACGAAATCGGCATCGTCGCGGACAGCCTGCATACCGACGCACTGACCGAGGAGCGGCTTGGCAAGCTCGAGCCACTCGCGCCGCTCGGTATCCATTCGCTGCCGATCCCGCGCACTTTCGGCGTGGCCGACCTCACGACGCCGCTGAGGGTTCGCCGACTGGCGGACGAGTTGCAGATCGACGTGCTGCATGGCCACGGCGCCAAGGGTGGGCTCAACGCCCGACTGGCCCGTATCGGGGCACGGCAGCGTGTCTCGCTTTATACGCCGCATGGCGGGGTCCTGAACTATCGACCCGGCTCGATCGCCGGCCAGGCATTTCGCCTGATCGAACGAGCGCTGATCGGGGCAACGGATGCCATCGTATTCGAGAGCGCTTTTGCCCAAGCCGCCTATGTCGAGCAGATCGCCAGTCCCTCCTGCCCCGGTCCGGTGATTCACAACGGGCTGATGCCATCGGAGTTCGAGCCGATCGCGCCGGGTCCGGAAGCCGCGGACTTCGTGTTCATTGGCGAGTTCCGGTCGGTGAAGGGGATCAACTACCTGCTCGATGCCCTGGTCGATGTCCGCACGCCCGGTGGACGGCCGGCGACACTGGTGATGGCGGGAGGCGGACCGGACCTCGATGCCATCAAGGCACAGATCGCCAGCCTCGGTCTCGCCGCGCGTGTCACCCTGCTCGGCGTCAAGCCGGCACGGCCGACACTGCAACTCGGCCGGATCGCCGTGGTGCCGTCGCTCGCCGAGTCGCTGCCCTACGTGATCCTTGAAGCCGCCGCCGCGGGTCGCCCGGTGATCGCCACCGATGTCGGCGGGGTGAAGGAGATTTTCGGCCAAACCGCTTCCAGCCTGTTGCCTCCTGCCAGCGCCGCCGCACTGCGCGGCGCCATGCAGGCCGCACTCGACGATCCCACCGCGGCGGCTCGCGAGGCCAGAATCCGGCTCGCTCATATCCGCGCGGGCTTCTCCATCGCCCACATGACCGACCAGATCGAGGCCCTCTATCGGCACGTCCTCGCTGCCCGGGCGCCTGCCGCCTTCACCCAGCCATCCACGCTCTCCTCGTAGAGAGCGGCCACACAACAAGAGCCCAGCAAGAGCCATCCGATGTTCCATCTCGACCCCCAGCAGGCCGTCCTCGAACATGTCGCACAGCCACCCAAGGCAAAGGCCGCACCATTGCGGCTGAGCGACCTCGCCGCTGCCCTCGCCGACCAGCCGATTGCTCCAACCTACTCAGCGGCAGTGGTTGCCGGTGTGGCGCAGGTGATCGAAGTCGCGCTGCTGGTCGCCACCGGGGTAGTGCTGTTCGGGCTCAATGGCGGCGATACGCTGCTCAGTGTCGTCACCACGCTCGGCGTCGTCGCCGTGGCCGAGGTGTTCATCGGTCTGTTGCGGCTGCATGGCGTCGCCGCCTACCGGTTGGGTATCTCACAGCTCTGGAAAGCCGCGCTCGGATGGACTGCCGCCTTTGCACTGCTCGGCGGGCTGGTGCTGCTTTACGA
>JAEUMC010000940.1 GCA_016793415.1 Devosia sp.
TGAGGGTCGAACAGCGGGCGGACCAGGTCGCTGGCGTTGAACACCGCGACGCCGCGTGGGGTATTGCTGGGCGGGGCCCAACCCATTGCCCTGAAGGCCTCCCACAGCGCATTGGCCGAGGCGGAACCACCACCGCCGTACCAGTAGAAGCTGACATTGGTGAGGAACTGCTCGATGTCGACGGCCTCCTCGATCGTTGCCTTGCTCGGGTTGGTCCAGGCTTCGAACTTCTCGGCGATCCAGGCGAGCTGGCCGACGGGCGAGTCGTTCAGCGCATAGCCGAGCGTCTTGGGCCGGGTCGACTGGATGGCGATGTAGCCGTTGCGATCGGCCACCCTGGCGAGGAGTGCGCCGGCTCGCTCCTGCTGTTCGGCGCTGAGAGCCGGGTTCTGCGAGAGGTCTCCGCCCATGAACGAGGCGACGGCGATGACGCTGTCGAGGTCGGTGCCCAAATGCAGGCCAATGGCCCGGCCATTGGTCAGCACGTCGAGCTGCGCCGCGACGTCCGATCCCATATCGGTACCGTGGATGGCGAAGCGGTCGTAGCCGAACTGGTTCAGCAACTCGGCGATGGCAGCCGCGGTTTTGCCGGCAGTCCAGCCGGGCCGGCGTGGGGCAGGGGAGAGGCCGAAGCCCGGGATGGTGGGGATCACCAGGTGGAAGGCATCTTTTGGGTCCGCCGGGTTGGTCAGCGGTTCGACCAGCTTCAGGTACTCGATGCCTGAGCTGGGCCAGCCATGGCAGAGCACCAGCGGGATGGCATCAGGGTGTTTCGAACGGATGTGGAAGGCGTGCATCTGGGCGCCCTCGAACTCGAGCATGACCTGGTCGTAGCGGTTGAGTTCGGCCTCTTTGGCGCGCCAGTCGAAGGCGGCCCAACGCCCGGCCAGCTGGCGGAGATAGCCGCCGGGAACGCCGCGTTCCCAGGTATCGGGCGCGACCTCCACCGGCCAGCGCGCGCTGTTGAGGCGGTACTGCAGGTCGGCAATCTCGGCGTCGGCGATGGCGAGCTTGAATGGCTTGGCGGTGGTCATGGCGGTCTCTCCTCGGGCTGCGGAATGGGCAAGCGCCGGCACGAGCGCTGCGGCGATGGCGGACTTGATGAGGGATCGACGGGTGATGGGCATTTCGGGTCGTCCTCGCTGTCTGAGTGCCGGCCTCGCCGGCTCCAGAACCATGCGCCGGCGCTGCTGACAGAGCCTGTCAGGAGCGCCGGCCCGAGGCAGTCCCACGGCCCAAAATGCAACATCCTCCGCGGTCTCCCGCGGGGGATGTTGCTGCTCTTGCCGGATCGGTCAGTCGCGGCTCAGCGGCGGCCCGAGCAGGGTCATGCCGTGGCGGGTGAACACCGCCGCGATTGCGGCCCGGTCGGGGTTTGCGGCGCGCGCCACCGGGCCCAGTTCCTCGTAGAACTTGTGGCCGCCGCCGGGCACATAGACCACCAGCACTTCAGCCGGCTCGTCGGTGAGGTTGAGGAAAGCGTGCGGCACGCCGGCGGGCAGATAGACGAAGCCGCCTTGTTCGACGATCTCTGTCTGGTCGCCGCAGCGTACCTTGAACCGCCCCTTCAGCACCTGCAGCGTCTCCTCCTGCAGATGGTGGACGTGCAGCGGCGGGCCGCCATGCGGCGCCACCTCGACGACGAAATAGTCGAACTTGCCGGCGGTGTCCTCGCCGGTCACCTTGAAGATGAGGTCGCGCCCAGGGCCCGACTGCAGCCGCAGACCCGCCTCCGGCGTCAGGAACTTCGGCTTGAGCATCACGTCGCTGGATTGTTCGCGTACCACCTGCATTCAGACCTCCCTGGCGTTGAAGTTGTTGCCATCGCCACATTCGCGCCGCGACCCGCTCGCGTGCTACAGCAAAGACCGATAGGCCGTTTTTCATTTCTGGGGTTGCCATGGAATGGGATGATCTCCGGCACTTCCTCGCCGTGGCGCGCACCGGCAGCCTCACCGATGCGGCGCGGGCGCTCAAAAGCAGCGCCGCGACGGTCGGGCGGCACGTCGAAGCGCTGGAGGAGAAGCTCGGTGCGCAACTGTTCGAGCGGCGCTCCACCGGGTACCTGCTGACCGAGACCGGCACTGCCGTGCTCGCCAAGGCGGAAGAGGCCGAGGCCGCGGTGCTGTCGCTCGAACGCGAGACCATGGGCGCCGACCAGCGGCTCGCCGGCCGGGTGCGGGTCGCGACCACCGAAGACCTCGCAACCATGGTGATCGTGCCGGCCCTGCCGAGCTTTTGCAGCTACCACCCGCAGATCGCACTCGAGGTGCTGGCGCGGCTCGACCTGTCGAGCCTGACGCGTCGCGATGCCGACCTGGCGCTACGGACCGTCCGGCCGGACAAGGGCGAGCTGTTGATGCGGCGGGTGGGGGCAGTCGATCTCGCCGTCTACGCTTCGCCCGGCTACGTCGTCTCGCGGCAGCTGGAAGAGGGGGCGGTGGATTTCGGCAAGGTCGAGATCATCTCGTGGATCGAGGAGATGGCCAACCTCAGGGGCGGCGCCTGGCTGGCTGAGCATGCGGCCAGCGCGCGCATCGCGCTGCGCGTCAACACCACGCGACTGCTGTTCGATGCCTGCCGCGCGGGGCTCGGCCTCGCCATCCTGCCGTGTTTCGGCGCCGACGGCGATCAGGGGCTCGTCTGCGTGGTGCCGCCCGAGCAGGTGATCTCGATCGATGCCTGGCTGGTGATGCATCGCGACCTCTCGCGGACCGCGCGGGTGCGGGCGGTCGCCGACTTCATCGTCTCGCTGGGGCCGCGGCTGTCGCGCCGGCCGTCCCCGGGCGACCGCGACTGGCACTAGAAAAAGCGCCCCCGCGGGAGACCCGCGAGGGCGGTTTCCGATCCTCTGATCTCAGGCGAGGGCGCGCGCCCGGCCGAGACCGACCCATTGCAAGGCGACGAGCGCGGCGACGGCGATCGCCTGGGCGAGGACGAAGGCGACGCCCAGCAGGGTCAGCGGAAAGCTGCCGGCCAGCACGACGATGACGCTGGCCACCACCCAGGCACTGTTGACGATGACAATCAGCATGGCGGCGCTGCGCGGCGTCTCCCGCTGCATGCCGACCCAGCCGACAAAGGCCGCAAAGGCGATGAGGAACAGGCCGAGCGGCAGGGTTGCCGCGGCCGGCAGACCGGTGAGGTCGGCCAGCAGCGCACCGCCGACAGCGAGCAGGGCGCCGGTGGCGGCCGTGGCGATGGCGTCGGCAGTGAGGGCAAAGCGGATGAGGTTCATTTCGGGTTCTCCGTCGGGTTTCGCTAAGTGACGGCGACACATTTCTACCTCCCGCTTCCTCCTCTCAACTAACGCAGAGGTAATTGAACCGACGCGGCGAGCGGGTAGGGTCGGAGCCATGACACACGCACAAGCCACGGCCTCCGACCGTTCCATCGGCGACTATATCCGCGACTGGCGGCAGCATCGGCGCTTCAGCCAGCTCTCCCTGGCGCTGGAGATCGAGCTCAGCCAGAAGCACCTGAGCTTTATCGAAAGCGGCCGCTCGATCCCGAGCCGCGAGGTGGTGCTGCGCATCGCCTCGGGACTCGGCGTGCCGTTGCGCATTCGCAACCTGATGCTGCTGGCGGCCGGCTACGCGCCGGTCTATCCGGAGCGGCGGCTCGACCATCCCGACCTGGCGCCGGCGCGCGCGGCGGTCGACCTGGTGCTCAAGGCGTATGAGCCGTACCTCGCTATTGCCGTCGATCGCGGTTGGAACCTGGTCTCGGCCAATGCCGCGGCGGCGCCGTTCCTGGCGCAGGTGGAGAATCCCGAGCTGCTGCGGGAGCCGATCAATGTGCTGCGCTTGAGCCTCAGGCAGGATGGACTGGGGCGGCTGATCGTCAACTACGACGAATGGGCACGCGACATCCTGCGCCGGGTGGCGGCGCAGCTCGAGGCCAGCGGCGATCCTGTCATTGCCGACCTGCTGGACGAGCTGCGGGACATTTCCGGCATCGCGCCTGGGCATGAGGGACACGACCAGCATGGCGGGGTGTTCGTGCCGATGAAGCTGCGCTTCGGCGACAGGGTGGCGAGCTTCATTTCCACCACCACGGTGTTCGGCACGCCCACGGAGATCACGCTCAGCGAGCTGGTGATCGAGGCGTTCCTGCCGGCGGATGCGGAGACGGCAGCGCTGTTGGCGGCGGTGGTGGGGTGATTGCTACGGCATCGCGGATGTGGCCCCACCCCCTCCCGGCCTCCCCCATCAAGGGGGAGGTGCTGGGCCAGTGAACCCGGCTCGATCGTGCCTTAACCGCTGAATGGCACCTCCCCCCTTGTGGGGGAGGTTGGGAGGGGGGAGCCCCGCGCACCGGCGTGACGGTTACCCCCGCTTCCACCCATACCAGACGATCGGATCGCCAAAGACCGGGTGCAGTTCGTCGCGCAGATGGACCAGCCCGTGCTTCTCATAAAACCGCCGCGCCGCCGTGTTGCCGGGGCGAGTGAACAGGGTGAAGCCATCGGGCATCTGCGCCTTGGCCTCATCGAGCAGCAGCAGACCGAGGCCAAGCCCCCGCGCCTCGGGGTGCATGAACAGCTGGTCGAGGATGCCGGCTTCCGGCTTGATGGCGAGAAAGCCGATGATCTCCGGGGCGGCCTCGGCCACGGTCACCTGCCAGCCCTCGGCGATCTCGACGTCCACCCGCGCCCGCAGCCGTTCGAGGCTCGGAAGCTGCGCCGGGCCGACGCCGGGCAGGCCGGCGCTCAGGTGCCAGATGGCGGCGATGGCGTCGTAATCGCCCGGCGTCGCCGGACGGAGCGAGATGCCGCTCATGCGCTGCGCCGCGCCGAATACTCGGCCAGCACCAGGCCGGCCGCCACGAGGATCGCGGCGATGACGTGGAACAGCTGCAGCGCTTCACCGAGGACGATCACCGAGCCGACGGTGCCGAACAGCGGGATCAGGTTGACGAACAGGCTGGCGCGGTTGGAGCCGATCAGCTCGACGCCACGGACATAAAGCAGCTGCGAGATCACCGAGGGAAAGACGATCGTGTAGGCGGCGATCAGCCAGCCCTGCAGGTCGATGGCGGCGAGGTTGGCGGGGAGGTTCGCCGTGCCGTTGCCCAGCGCCCCCTGGTAGACGAACGAAGCGATGATGGCGCCGGTGCAGGTGGCGACGAGGAAGCTGGTCCAGTGGGTCTGCGGCCGCCAGCGCAGCGCGATCGAATAGATGGCGTAGGCGAAGCAGGCGAGGATGACGAGCAGGTCGCCGAGGTTCACTTCCAGCGTCAGGATGCGGGTGAGGTCGCCATGGGTGGCGATGATGGCGACGCCGACGATGGTGATCACGACGCCGAGCAGCTGCAACCCGCGCACGCGGGTGCGGAACAGGGCGAAGTTGAGGATGATGACGAAGATGTTGACCGCCACCTGCTCGAGCGAGGTGTTGACGCCCGAGGTGTAATAGGCGGCGACGTAGACCAGCACGTTGAAGGTGGCGAAGCCGACAGCGCCATAGAACAGGTAGAGCCACCACCTGGCCCGGATCACCGGCCAATCGCGCTTCAGCGGGCCGATGGCGAAGGGCAGCACCAGCAGCAGTGCGCCGGTCCAGCGCAGGATCATCAGCGAATGCGCATCGATATGGCCGACGGCCAGCTTGCCGGCGACGACATTGCCGCCCCAGAACAGCGTGGTGAGGATGAGGATCAGGTACGGGCGGTCCATCAGGGCGTGGAACGCACGGTTGCCGGTCATGGCAGAGGAATTGGTCATCGGGGCCGTCTGGTTCGAGCATCGGCCGCCATCCGGAAAGATGGCGGCCGAAGGAGGCGCGAACTT
>JAEUMC010000703.1 GCA_016793415.1 Devosia sp.
ACTCGTCGCAGCCCGGCGCAACCCCACTCTCAAGGCATTCCGAGACAGGCTTGTCGCAAACGGCAAACCAAAGCTGGTCGCTATCATCGCAACAGCCCGAAAACTCCTCGTGATCCTCAACGCCATCCTGCGCGACCAAAATCCATGGTGACAAACTTGACCGCCAAGACAGTCGCTCCCCCGTAAACGGGAGAGGTGCGCCGACTGCCGACGTTGTGGCAGCGGTGAGGCCCAAAGGACACCCGCGAAACCGCCTTACCGCGGATCATCACCCAGCACGAACGGCCGCAGCCGGTGGCCGTCAGAATCCTCGAGCACGCAGGTAAAGCCGAAATCCATTTCGGTGGGCGCCTGCAGTGCCTTGAGCCCGAGCTTGCTCCACTCCTCGAACGTGGCGCGTACGGCATCCTTGCTCTCCTCGGTGAAGGAGATCTCGACGCCGCCGGCTGCGTTCGGCTTCGGCTCCATCTCGTCGGCCAGCCACAGGCCGATCTTCAGCCCGCCGGGCAGCACATAGAGCACGAAGGTCGGGGCTTTCTCCACCGGCTCGCGGCCGAGCAGCTTGGTATAGAGTTCGGCGCTCTTCAGCGGATCGCGGACGGCGAGGAGCAGGTAATTGAGGTTGCGCATGGGGCATCTCCGTTGTTGATGGAGATGCGATAGCCACCCGGACTGACAGTTTCCGGCAGTGGTCGACCGCCCGCATCGGTCAGCGATTGGGAATGCCCTCGTGCTCGCGCCACTCTTTCAGCATGACGGACCGCCGCCGCGGATAGCGCTCCGGCAGGGGCTCCATCCGTTCGATGCGGTCGAGCCGGAAATGCCGGTAGTCGGTCCTCAGTTCGCACCAGCCGATGACGACGCGGACCCGGTCGAAGAAGCCGATGGCGAACGGCCAAATGGTCCGCTCTGTGGCCGTGCCGCCGGCATTGCGATAGGCGATCACTAGTTTCTTCTGCTCGCGGATGGCGAGGCGGATTGCCGAGAGGTCGACCTGCGCCGGGATCACCTCGCCGCCACCGACCAGGAGGTTCGAGCCATCGACGCTGTCGCGCAACTCGTCCGGCAGCACCGCGGTGATCTTGCTCAGGGCATTGGCCGCCGCATCGCCCAGCCGCGGGTCCTCGGCTCGGCGCGCCACCCAGCGCGAGCCCAGCACCAGCGCCTCGATCTCGTCGGCCGAGAACATCAGCGGCGGCAGCGTGAAGCCGGGCCGCAGCACATAGCCCAGACCCGGTTCGCCCTGGATATCGGCCCCCTGCGCCTGCAGCGTCGCAATATCGCGATAGAGGGTGCGGATCGAAATCCCAAGCTCATCGGCGAGGGCAGGGCCCGTCACCGGCGCTCGATGGCGGCGCAGCAACTGGATCAGGTCGAGCAGGCGTTCAGTGCGGGACATGTGATTGAGCCTAGCGGATTCCGAGCGCCTGCGAGAGCGCTTGACGATGTAGAGTAAAAACTCTAATACGGTGCTAGAGCAATTACTCTAGTGACGTCATGACCGACACCAAGTCCCGCATCCTCGACACCGCCCTGGACCTGTTCAACGAGCAGGGCACTGCGCCCGTCACCACCAACCACATTGCCGAGGCGCTCTCGATGAGCCCCGGCAACCTCTACTATCACTACCGCAACAAGGCTGAGATCGTCCGCGGCCTGTTCGCCCGGATCACTGCGGCCTGGGCCGCGAACTACGCTATCCCGG
>JAEUMC010000020.1 GCA_016793415.1 Devosia sp.
CTGACCCTCGAGCAGGCGATCGACCGCTATTCGAAGACCGGCGACAGCTTCATTGCCGCCCGCGGCGAGTCGATGGCGCGGACCTTCTCGCGCTATCAGACGCTGTCGGCGACCCTGGCCGAGGTGCGCGGCGCCACCGGCTGGGAGCGGTTTACCCGGATGCCGGAGTATTTCGATACCGAGATCGGCCAGCGCACCCTCAGCGACTATCAGCCGGCCGTGCCGGTGACGGTCGAAGGGCTGAGCTACGCCGCTGCCGGTTTCGCCGTGGGCTATGTCACGCTGTCGGCCATCGTCGGTGTGCTGATGCTGCCGTTCCGCCGCCGCCGCGTGCGCTATGTCGAACGTCGGTCGTAAGGGACATAAAGCTTTCTTTATATCCCGGTTGATAGCGCCCGCTGCCTTCAGTATAAGGCCCCAACACCAGCGCTATGACGGAGACAGGGCCGATGGCCAGCAACAACGACTACGTGGTCCGCGACATCGGGCTCGCCGAGTATGGCCGCAAGGAAATCGGCATGGCCGAAATCGAGATGCCGGGCCTGATGGCGATCCGCGAGGAATATGCAGCCAAGCAGCCGCTGAAGGGCGCCCGCATTGCCGGCTCGCTCCACATGACCATCCAGACCGCCGTGCTGATCGAGACGCTGAAGGCGCTCGGCGCCGATGTGCGCTGGGTCAGCTGCAACATCTTCTCCACCCAGGATCACGCCGCCGCAGCCATCGCCGCCGCCGGCATCTCGGTGTTCGCCAAGAAGGGCGAGAGCCTCGAGGAGTACTGGGATTACACCGACCGCATGATGGAATGGCCTGAAGGCCAGACCCCCAACATGATCCTCGACGATGGCGGCGACGCCACCATGCTGGTGTTGACCGGCGCCAAGGCGGAGACCGATCCGTCGGTGCTGAACAACCCGCATTCCGAGGAAGAGGAAATCTTCTTCGCGCTGATCAAGAAGCGCCTCGCCCAGGATCCGAAATTCTACTCCAAGATCCGCGCTAACATCCGCGGCGTCTCCGAGGAAACCACCACGGGCGTGATGCGGCTTTACCAGCTGCAGCAGAAGGGCGAACTGCCGGTCCCGGCGATCAACGTCAACGACAGCGTCACCAAGTCGAAGTTCGACACCAAGTACGGCACCCGTGAATCGCTGGTCGACGCCATCCGTCGCGGCACCGACGTGATGCTGGCCGGCAAGTGGCGATCGTCTGCGGCTATGGCGACGTCGGCAAGGGTTCGGCCCAGTCGCTGCGCGGCGCCGGCGCCCGCGTGCTGGTCACCGAAGTCGATCCGATCTGCGCCCTGCAGGCAGCGATGGACGGCTACGAAGTGGTGACTCTCGAAGATGCCGCGCACCGCGCCGACATCGTCGTCACCGCCACGGGGAACAAGGACGTCGTCAGCCTCGACGACATCCGCAACCTCAAGGACATGGCGATCGTCTGCAACATCGGTCACTTCGACAACGAGATCCAGGTTGCCGAGCTCCGCAACTTCAAGTGGACCAACGTCAAGCCGCAGGTCGATATCGTCGAAATGGCCCCGGGCAAGCGCATCGTGCTGCTGTCGGAAGGCCGCCTCGTCAATCTCGGCAACGCCACCGGCCACCCGAGCTTCGTGATGAGCGCCTCGTTCGCCAACCAGACCCTGGCGCAGATCGAGCTCTGGACCAATGGCGACACCCTCACCAAGGCGGTGCACGTCCTGCCCAAGCACCTGGATGAGAAGGTGGCCGAACTCCACCTCGCCAAGCTCGGCGCCAAACTGACCAAGCTGTCGAAGTCGCAGGCCGACTATATCGGCGTCAGCGAAACCGGCCCGTTCAAGTCCGAACAGTACCGCTACTGATCGGTTACGCTGATCGAGTTGCGAAGGGCGCCCGGTGGGCGCCCTTTTTCACATCTGGTTACTGGGCCCCACCCCATCCAGCTGCGCTAAGCCCGCTACGCGGGCAAGCTGCGCTGCCCTCCCCATCAAGGGGAGGGAGACCTGACTGCTGGCTTCGGTTCTATCGTCTCCCTCCCACTTGTGGGGAGCCGGACGAGGCCTGCGGCCCTCGCCGGGCGGTAGCGCAGCTAGGCGAAGCCGTAGCGCAGCTGGGTGGGGGCCACACACCGCACCCGGCAAAATAATCCGCCCAAATCACCCCGGCGTTAACGAAGCGTTCACTGTTCGGACCCGGGTCAACACCCATTCTCGGACCATTCCCCGCTGTTCACATACAATTAGACTCTTTTTGCGCGATTCCGCGCCCGGTAATGTCTGGTGATTCGGCGGTTACGGGTTTTGGCCAGCCGAAGGCGCGGCGAATCACTGGGGCTCGGCGCGGCGGCAAGTGCGGAGTTCGTCGTCCGGGTCGGGCGGCGATGAGCAGCATAATCGGTTAGGGGCAGTATATGGCGCCGGATAGGGTCCGGAACGATTGGGGATTCGCGGGTCTGTCAGCGAGTCTGGTCACCCTTGCGAGTGCCTCACCCGCCCTGGCCCAGGGCATCACCGCCAACAACGTGATGGGCGCGGCGCCCGTCGCCATCGCGCTCGGCGCCGGCGCTTTCGCGCTGATCGCCATGGCGCTGGTGCGCCGCATGCTGCGCGACAACCGGCTGGCGCGCCTGCGCGCCGCCGAGCAGATCGCGGGCCTCCGGGCTCGCGTCGACGAATATGAGGCACTGCTGTCGGGCGGCCGCGAGATCATCGTGCTGTGGGCCAATGCCGGCGAAGGTCCGCGCTTCCTTGGCCAGGCCTCGGCCCTGCTGCCACCCGGCCGGCGCGCCGAAGCGGTGCTCGATTTCGCCTCCTGGCTCGGCGAAGCCGACGCCGACCGCATCGCCCGCGCCATCGAGAATTTGAGGGTCGGCGGCCGCGGCTTCGAGCTGACGCTCAAGGCCAGCGACGGCCGCACCGTGCGTGCCTCCGGTTCGTTGCTCGGCAATGGCGCCGCGCTGCGGCTCAGGCCCGCTGCGGTTGCGCCGCAGGGCGAGCTGGTTGCCGTGGCGCCCCCACCTTCCACCGCCACCGACCACGCCACGGCCCGCACCGTGCTCGCCAGCCTCGGCAAGCCGGCTTTCCTGCGCGATGGCGCGGGCCGCCTGGTCTTCGCCAACACTGCCTATCACGACCTCGCCCGGGCGCTCGGCCGCAAGACCAGCGAAAGCCAGCCTGCCGAACTGGTCGATTTCGGCCTGTTGCAGCGCAATCGGGCCGTGCTGGGCGATGCCAGAAAGCCCCAGAGCACCATGGTGACGCTGGGCGAGGTCGGCGATTTCGAGGTCGTGGACTTCCCGGTCAATGGCGGCTCGGCCGGCTATCTGCATGCCCGGCAGGACAATACACCGCGCGACGCCGGGCTGTCGCACCTCGGCGCCATCATCGATGCGCTGGCGACGCCGATCGCCATCTTCAATCCCAACCGCGAGCTGGTGCAGTTCAACCGCGCCTATTGCGCCATGTGGGACATCGACCCCAACTGGCTGAAGCTCGGCATGGATGAGCGCGCCATCCTCGACAAGCTCCGCACCGACGGCAAGCTGCCCAACGAGCCCGACTACCAGGGTTGGCGCACCCGTCACCTCAGTTCCTATCAGTTGCGCGTGCCCAAGGAGCTCGAGCCCTGGCACCTGCCGGATGGCCGCACCGTGCAGGTGATCGCCGCGCCCGCCGGTCCGAAGGGCGGGGTGATCTACGTCTTCGAGGACATCACCGACCAGTTGAACCTCAAGAGCCAGCATAAGGTGGTGCTGGACGTGCAGCGCTCGACGCTCAATGCCCTGAGCGAAGCCGTGGCGGTGTTCGGCACCAACGGCCGCCTGACACTGTCGAACCCGAAGCTCTCGACAGTGTGGAAGCTGCCCGCCAACCTCCTCACCGAAACGCCGCATATCGATCAGATCGCCGATGCCGCGGCGCGCGCCTTGCCCGAGGACGGAGCCACCATCTGGCGCGACCTCAAGCGCTCGATCATCGACCTCAATCCGACCCGCTCGGACCGCCAGGGCCGCATCACCCGCGCCGATGGCAAGCTGATCGATTATGCCATCGTAAGGCTGCCCGACAGCCAGACGATGATGACTTTCCTCGATGTCACCGAGAGCGCCAACTACCAGCGGGTGCTGAAGGAGCGCAACGACGCGCTGATCACCGCCGACCGGCTGAAGGATGCGTTCGTGCAGAACGTCTCGTACGAACTGCGCTCGCCGCTCACCAACATCATCGGCTTTGCCGACCTCCTCGCCTCGGGCGCCGCCGGCGAGCTCAATGACAAGCAGCACAGCTACACCGACTTCATCCGCGCCTCGAGCGCCACGCTGGGCGTGCTGATCGACAACATTCTCGACCTTGCGACCGTCGATGCCGGCATTGCCGAGCTGCAGCCCGAGCCGCAGGATATCGCGACGCTGGTCGACAAGGCGCGGGCCGGGCTTGCCGCCACCTTCCCCGACATCGATGGCGAGCCGACGCTCAACCTCAAGGTGGTGATCGAGCCGGATCTGCCGCCGTTCATCGCCGACGGCACCCGCATCGTGAACGTGCTCTACAACCTGCTCTCCAACGCCGCCCGCTTCTCCGAGCCCGGTGGCGAGGTTCGGCTCACCGTCAGCGGCCGCACCGGCCGCATTCAGTTCGTCGTCGAGGACGAAGGCGCCCCGATGAGCGAGGAAATGCGGGTGGCGCTGCTCGATCGCAACGAGGCGCTGGCCGGTACCGTCCGCCAGCGCGGCGCCGGGCTTGGCCTCTCCATCGTCCGTGCCTTCGTCAACATGCATGGCGGCA
>JAEUMC010000068.1 GCA_016793415.1 Devosia sp.
CCGCCTTTTCGAAATAGGCTGCCGCGTTGGCCTCGGTGGTCGTGCCGCTGACCACGCAGATGCTGGCGCCGTCGAGTTCGAGCGGACTGATGGCGCCGAAGAGGGCGGGAACCATGAAACCCTGCCCGTCGAAATAGCTGGTGCCGGGGAAATCGAGACCGAGGCCGAGATCACGCGACATCGTCCAGGTACTGTTGCGCGACAGCAGGTCAATCTTGCCGGCGCTGAGCGCGGCGAAGCGGGCTTCTGCCGAGAGCGGCACATACTCGACCTTGCCGGCGTCGCCGAGCGTGGCGGCGGCGATCGCCCGGCAGAAATCCACATCGAACCCCTGCCAGGTCCCTGCCCCGTCCTGCTCGGAAAAGCCGCCCAGTCCCTCACTGACGCCGCAGATCAGCTTGTCGCGGTTGCGGACATCGTCGAGCGTACCGGCCAGGCAGGCCCCCGTGCAGGCGATCGTCGACGCCACGAGAAGCCCCACCGCAACTGCAAATCGATGCATCTGCCGTCCCTGATTTGCCAGAGTGTGTGGGGCGACTTTTGTCCGTATCGGCGGCGTGATCAACCCCTTGGCGCGATGCCGCCGTTACGGCGACGTTGTCGATAGTTACTCCCCGGCTCGCATTCATCCGCCAGTCATGCAACCTCGGCATGCTCGAAGTTTCATTTGCAGGAGGGATCAAGTGGGACAGGTCGAAATCCATGGAAAGGTCGACATCTTCCAGTATTGGCCAAATGGAGCGTCGGACGTCGACACGCTTCAGTTCGTCCCGGACATGCCGACGGCCGAGTATGTCTCGGACGGGAAGCGCGTGCCGGTAGCGGCGTTCTTCCAGAACGGCGGCAACTTCCAGGAGGACGAGAACAAGCCGGGCCAGGAGCGCTTTCGGTCGATCATCCGCAGCAGCGGCGGCAAATTCCTGTCCGTCCGCCTGCAAGGCATCGACGCGCCGGAAACCCACTATGCCTCGAATTTCCGCGAAGGCATGTTCACCGGCGACTACGGTCAGTGGCTGGCCAAGCAGGTGACGCGCAAGAAGTCGCACCGGCAGCCCTATGGGAAACTGTGCACCGACCTGTTCGCCTCCGGCCTCAGGACCAGCCTCGGAATTGGTCCTTTCAATCCGGACAGCCCCGAGTTCCTCGTCGAGGCGAGGCTCACCATCCTCGCCGACAGCATCAATGGGGCCGTCGATGTCTATGGCCGGGTGATCGGCTACGTGACGCTGATCGGCAACGGCCAGGAGGTCGTGCTGAACGACCATGCCCTCGCCAACGGCTTCGCCTTCTGCTCGTTCTACGGCAGCATGGCGATCGACGAGATGCAGCGATTGACCGGCCTCTACATGGGCCACGGGACTGGCGAGGCGCGGAAATCGCAGTTGCGCGACAATCTCTCCGACCAGCTCCTCGATTTTGAGCCCGAACTGTGGACCACTGCATCCATGCGCGAGAACGATCGCGACGACAATCGATCGGGCTCGTTCCGCTCGCGCTGCTTCGATCCCAAGATCTTCCGGCGCTGCGTCGACTGGGTCGGCCGAAGAGAAGCGCTCGGCGAGCCCATCGGGCTGCTCGACTATATCCGCAGCAATGACGAGGAAGTGGTGTTCCTCAGCGATTTCGTCGCCGCCGATGGCAACTGGGCGAGATCGCGCAAGTTCGCCATGGGCTCGCTGATCGCCAGGGATGGCGGCTTTCTTTACGACCCCGGCGAGGTCGTGTTCGAAGCGCGACCGGTGATCGTCGTCGACAGGAACCGCATTCCTCTGCCCGACAGCTTCGTGGCGCCGTACCCTTGAACGGCAGGATGCGGTCGAGGCGGAGCATCCGCCTCGACCAATCTCGTTCAGCCCCGCGGTGGCAGGTTGGTCCGAGCGCGCGGCACCGTCCCTGTCAGGCCGAGCTGGTCGAGCGCACGCTCGATCTCGGCGTGGGTGTAGGGCTTCTCGAAGTACCGCGCTCCCAGCGGCAGGTCGGGCGTCTCGCCTGGCCGCGGCCGCGACACGACGATGATCTCGATGGTCGGCCAGCTGTTGCGGACGGTCTCCGCCAGCTGGGCGCCATCGATGGTGCCCGGCACGTCATATTCGATGAATGCCACGACGATCCCCGAGCGGCTTTCGAGATGCGCCACCGCTTCGTCGGAGCTGAAGGCGACCAGGGCCTCAAACCCCGCCGCCTCGAACAATTGCACTGCCCCCAGCATGATCATGGGTTCGTCCTCGACGACGAGGACCAGTGGCCGGCTGCTTCCGGTTGATATCAATTATTGCGACCCGCATTTCATCACCCATTCGCGTGGCGTTGCCGCGCCACGCATACGAGCCCAAGAGGCCCCTCTTCGACGCTGAGGCGAAGAGGGCCACTTCGACTCGGCCCAACGCGAATCCTTTCGCCTAAGGACGGCAAAAGCGCGACCATCAGGACGCGCTCCCGTTCCACGCGCGAGGTGCGCATAAAGACCTAACGAATCCTCGCCGAAAACGTGCGACGATTAGATAAAGCTCCGAACAAAAGCGTCGGCAGGGCCGGTTTGCTTGGAGTTTCGGTAGTTACCGGGCTCGTGGCGAGTTGGCTGCGGCGCAAATCGGCAGCGCTGTCATCGCGTCGTCATCCGGCACGGAATGGGCAAAAAGTGCCCAAAAAGTAATCACGCGGCCGTGAGCTTCGGAGCGAGGCACGGTTTCGCCGCAATGCGACCATGCTTCGAGCACGGATGAAACCGGCGCCCAACTGACGGAATGCCGCAGGGCACGTACGGTTTGGCGCATCGTCGCCCGAAACGCCCCAGGATGATGACGATCGTACGTCATGCATCAGCCGCATGGCTCGTATGAGTCCGGGTTGCTTCTCAGCTTGGGGGCCAACGAACACGCTTTCAGGCATCGGATGGCGAACAACGGCCATCAACCGGCAAGGATGCCAATACTAAGCGCCAGCAACGATCACTCCAGCGGTGGAGAGTACGTGTGATGTCACTTAGCGTAACGGGGCCACCGAGCTACTAGCTCGTCGTTCTGTACTCAGTCGCCACTCAACAACTCGTCCCTCGGGCGAGAACAATATTGCTCAACCTTTTGAAAGAGGACCGTCGTGGCCAAAATCAGCGTCTTTGGGATCGGGTATGTCGGGGTGGTCTCCGCAGCGTGTCTGGCGGATGACGGCCACGAGGTCGTGGCGGTCGATCTCGATCCTGCCAAGGTAAGCGCCGTCAATGCCGGCCTCTCGCCGATCGTCGAGAACGGGCTCGATGAAATCATCGCCCGGGCGGTAGCTTCGGGCCGACTGCGCGCCACCACCGATGGCCAGCAGGCGGTGCTCGATACCGACGCGAGCTTCGTCTGCGTCGGCACCCCGAGCGACGACACCGGCGCAGTGGGGCTGAAGTACGTCAGGGGCGTCTGCGCCGATATCGGCCAGGCGATCCGGCACAAGCAGAGCTTCCACTCGGTGATCATCCGCTCGACGATCGTACCGGGCACCATGGATGAGACCTGCATCCCGGTGCTCGAAGAGGCGAGCGGCATGATCGCCGGCCAGGATTTCGGGGTCGGCTACTATCCCGAGTTCCTGCGCGAAAGCACCGCGATCGCCGACTACTACGACCCGGGCCTGATGGTCTTCGGCGCGCACGAAGCGCGCACGGCGCAGATTCTCAAGGACATCAACGCCCAGATGCCAGTGCCCTCGCACGTGGTGACGCTGAAGACCGCCGAGGCGGTGAAGTACGCGTCGAACTCCTGGCGTGCCGTCAAGGTGACCTTCGCCAACGAGATCGGCAACATTGCCAAAGCCTCGGGTGTCGACGGCCAGCAGGTGATGAAGCTGATCTGCGCCGACACCAAGGTGAACATCTCGCCCTACTTCATGAAGCCGGGCTTCGCCTTCGGCGGCTCATGCCTGCCCAAGGATGTCCGCGCGCTGCAGCACCTTGCCGCCAAGAAGGGGGTCCCCTCCCCGCTGCTCGACTCCGTGCTCATCGCCAATGCGGCGCAGATCGACCGGGCAGAGAAGATGGTGGCCAATTCCGGTGCCAAGACCGTCGGCCTCGTCGGCATCGCCTTCAAACCCGGCACCGACGACCTGCGCGAAAGCCCGCTGGCCGAGCTCGCCAGTCGGCTCATTTCCAAGGGCTTGGAACTCAGGGTCTATGACCCGTACGTGTCGCAGGCCGTGGCTGGCGGCGTCAGCGCCATGGGCCGCGGCAACGACGTGGTGCCGGACCTGCCGACCCGCCTGGTCGGCAAGATCGAAGACCTGATCTCGTCCTCCGACGTGATCCTGGTGGGCAATCGCTACGAGGAAACCATCGCGCCGCTCAACGCGGTGAGCGAGTATCGCTCGCTGGTCGACCTGACGCGCATCAACGCCTCGCTCCGCTCCAACGGTACCTACGAAGGCATCTGCTGGTAAGCGTCATGAACCTCGTTGCGCACGCCATCTACGTCCTTTCCGCTGCCGCCATCGCCAGCACCGTGCCGGCCTCCGCATTCTCGGGCGGTGCCGGGGTGTTCCTCACCCTGGGGGTGATCGGGCTCTGGCGCTACAGCTGGGCGCTGATCAATTTCGTGCGGGCGCACGTCTATATCCGGATCGCATATCCTCGGCGGCGTGCCGCCGCCGAGGCGCTCTATGCCGCACGCCGTCCGGCACACGCCTTCTTCCTCGCCACCAGCTACAAGATCGAAGCGGCGATCACCGCGCGTGTCTATCGCTCGATCTTCGAAGCGGCGCGCCGCTCCCCCGGTGGATCGACTGTAGTCGCCTCGGTGGTCGAGCTCGCCGACGAACGCCTGATCCGCGCCGTCGCCGCGCAAGTACTGGCCGGAACCAACACCGTCGAAGTGGTGATCGATCGCATCGACGGCACCGGCAAGCGCGATGCGCTCGCCACGTCGCTCCGCTCGATCGCCCGCCGCTACCCCAGCGCCGACGACGTGGTGCTGCTGATCGATGGCGACACCCAGATCCCCGCGGACATCGTCGAACGCGCGGCGCCGTTCTTCGCCAACGGCAAGGTCGGGGCCCTCACTACGCACGAGCGCGCCGAGATCGACGATGCGCCGCTGTTCCGCGACTGGTTCAAGCTGCGCTTCACCCAGCGCCAGATGATGATGTCGGCCGTGGCACTTGGCGGGCGCGTCCTCACGCTCACCGGCCGCATGTCGGTGTTTCGCGCCGACCTCGCCACCAACCCCGAATTCATCGCCTCGGTCGAGCAGGACTATATCGACCACTGGCGGCTGGGCCGGGTGAAGTTCCTCACCGGCGACGACAAATCGACCTGGTTCTGGCTGCTCAAGAACGGCTACGAGATGGCCTACCTGCCGGATGTCGCCTGCGTCTCGATGGAGACCCAGCCCAAGCCCGGCTTCGTCGAAAGCGCCATCACGCTGATGCGCCGCTGGTTCGGCAATATGCTCAGGACCAATGGCCGCGCCCTGGCGCTATCGCCGACCAAGATCGGGCCCTTCGCCTGGTGGTCGATCCTCGACCAGCGCATCTCGATGTGGACGACGCTGACGGCGCCGGTCGGGATCGTGCTGTTCTCGGTGTTCGTCGATCCCCTGATCGCGGTGGCCTACATCGCCTGGGTGATGGCCACCCGCTACGCCTATTGCTGGCTGCTCGCCAGCTTCGGCGGCCCATTCCCGATCACCTATCCGTTCCTGCTCTATTTCGGCCAGCTGTTCGGCGCCGCGATCAAGACCTCGGTCATGTTCCGCCTCGACCGCCAGCGCTGGACCCGCCAGTCGGCGACCAGCGTCAGCAACAGCGGCGGCTCCGAGGGGCGGGTCCGCTCCATCAGCTCCAGCTACATGCACGTGCTCGCCCTGGGCCTGCTCGTCGCCGGAGTGATTTTCGTCACGGGGCTCCTCAGCCCCTTCCCGATCCATGCCAACTGAGGGCTCACCAGCAATGACCGAAGCGCATGCAGAACTCGACAAACCAAAAGCCAACAGAAGCCCGTCCCCTGCCCCGCTAGCGGCCGAACCGGCCGTGCACGGTGAACATCCGGTCATCCGGCTGCCGTTCAACGTCATCATCAATGGTCGCTCGTTCCAGGGCCACGCACTCAGCATCGTCGGGGCGGAAGCCACTGGGCTGATCGATCCGCAGTTGCATGGACGCGTGCAGCTGGTGACGCTGGTGTTCAACTTCCCCGGCTATGCCATCAGCCTGCCGGTGGATGCGGCGATCGGCGCCGGCGCGCCGGAAGCAGGCACCGTTACGCTGCGCTTCCTCGAGCCGACCGGCCCGCATTTGCCGCAGCTGCGCTACATCCTCAATGCCTTCGTCGGCGGCGACCTGATCGGCGTCGACGGGCTGATCCGCACCGGCGACAAGCCGGACAAGGTCAGGTCGGAACTGCCCAAGGCGCAGCGCTCGGCGTCACATGGCATCATGACCGGCATCCGCTGGGGCGCCTTTGCCGGCCTCGGCCTGCTGCTGGTCGGGTTCGTGGGGGTGAAGCTCTACGAGCGGCTGTTCGTGCTGTCGGTCACCGGGCTTTCCACCATCACGCTCGACGGGATGGACCTGCGCGCCATCAGCCCCGGCCAGCTCGATTTCGTCAATCCGGCGGCGACCAAGGGCGAGATCGCCTTCGCCATCCGCACCACCTCCGGTGAAGTGCTCGCCGTCTCCATGCCGTGCGATTGCGTGGTGGCGCCGGGCGCAGCCCAGGGCGGCGCTACCGTGCTGGCCGGCGACACGGTGATGACCGTGGCACCCAAGGACGCGCCGGTGGTGATCTCGTCCAAGGTCGACGGCAATGGACTGCGGGCACTCGCTTCCGGCGCTCATGCCGAAGTGCACATGCCGAACGGCGCGGTCACCACGGCCTCGCTCGATGCCAAGCAATTGCCGGGACTGCTGCGCAGCGCCACCGACAGCGCCGCCATCCCGGTCACGCTCGTACCGGCCACCGCGCTCGACCAGAGCAGCGTCGGCTCGCCGGTCGACGTGCTGATCAAATCCGACCCGCTGGCGGTGGTGGGGCGGTTCTTCTCCTTCAACGGACCGGCGAACGAGGGCCACTAAGATGAACGCCATCCATCCAGTCGTGCTTTGCGGAGGCGTGGGTACGCGGCTTTGGCCGTTGTCCCGCAGCCAGCAGCCCAAACAGTTCCAGCCCATCGATCATGAGGGCTCGATCACCTTCTTTCAGACCACCGTGCAGCGGCACCGGGGTGAACTGTTCCACGATCCGGTGGTGTCGGTCGCTGCCGGGCACCTGGGCACGGTCCGTCGCCAGCTTCGCGATGTACAGCGCAACGCGCGGATCATCGCCGAGCCGGTGGCGCGCAACACCGGACCGGCGGTGCTGTCGGCAGCGCTGCTGATCGCCCGCACCGATCCCGACGCGGTGATGCTGATCTGCCCCTCGGACCATGTGATCGAGGGCGATCTCAACTCGCGCATCCGGGAGTCGCACAAGGCAGCGGCCGACGGGCTGATCGTCACCTTCGGCATCAAGCCGCGCTACAACGAGACCGGCTACGGCTACATCATCGATGGCGGCGAGTACTCGAACTATCGCGGCGTGCATCGCGCCGAGAAGTTCGTCGAGAAGCCGAACGCGCAGACCGCGCAGTCGCTGATCGAGACCGGCTTCGCCTACTGGGCCTCGGGCATCTCGCTGATGCGCGCCGATACGGTGATCGAAGAGTATCGCCGCTTCGACCCCGTGACCTTCGGCGCGGTCAGCGCCTCGCTGGCCAACGCCCGGCATGAAGACGGCGCCCTGCTGCTCGAGGAAGCCAGCTTCGGCTCGGCCGAAAGCCTGCCCACCGAACGGGCGGTGTTCGAGAAATCCAAGACCGTGGCGCTGGCGCCGACCGATGTCGAATGGGACGATGTGGGCGCCTGGGCGGCGTTCCACACCATCGGCAAGAAATCGGAGGACAACAACGTCGTCAGCGGCGACGTGATGATGGTCAACTCGACGGGCAGCTACGTCCGGGGTTCCGATCGCCTGGTCGCGGTAGTCGGGGTCAACAACCTGGTGGTGGTCGATACGCATGACGCACTGCTGGTGACGACCCGCGAGCAGTCCCAGGACGTCAAGAAAGTGGTCGAGCAGCTCAAGGCGCAGAGCCGCCGCGAGGCCGAGGATCACTCGTTCGGCGCCACCGACTGGGGCAAGCAGGGCAAGCTCGCCTCCGGCGCCGGCTACATGCTGCGCCACCTCACCGTGAACCCCGGCGCAACGCTGCCGGTGGAAAGCGGCTCGGAGTTCCGTCGGCTGATGGTCGTCGCCTCTGGAGGCGGCATGCTGCACATGGGCAGCCGCCGCCGCGAGATCCGCGCCGGCGCCACCTTCGAGATCGGTCCGGAGCAGACCGCCGAGGTGATCAATGACGGCACAGGCCCGATGCAGGTCATCGAGGTCGCCTGCCATGTGGACGGTCCCCTGACGCACCTGACGCCGCTGCTGGAACTGGCAGCGGTGGCCGACGGGAGCCGCGAACATGCGTAAGGCGTGGGTCTGCGCAGGTCTGGTCACCGCGGCATGCTCTCTCCCTTGGGCCGCCACGGGAGCCGACTACGCGCGGACCCTCGCCTATGAAAAGACCGTCGCTGCCCTCGCGGCGATGGTCGAGGCCGGCCGTCCGGCCACCGACCTCCAGTCGGCGGCCGCGCCTCTCGGCTTCAGCTATGCTGCAGCCGAACCCAGGCCCTTGAAGGCGCCGGAACTCGGTGATGCCCAGGTCAGTGTCGTGTCGATCGACCTGGTCCTGAGCCAGTTGGCGCTGCAAGCCGGCGCCAACTACCACGTGGCGTTGCGCCAGGCGCAGGCAAGGCCCGAAGTGCTGCTGGTCGAAGCGGGCGTCGCCAGCCTGGCGCAGCTCTATGAAGCGGTGACCGCCGCCAAGCTCAGCGGCGTGCTCGACAAGACCGATGCCGGCTATGTCGCGCATCTCCCCATTGCGGTGTGGAACGGCGCCACCCTGGCGCTGCAGCCGGGCGAGACGCTGCTGCTCGATCGCTCCAGCGGCGCTTTCCTCCTCGCCTCGGGCAACCTCGTCGGCGATGGCGCCACGATTGCCGGGGCGGGCGAACCGAACGCGCGGCTCAAAGATTTCAACCCGTTCGTGGTCGTAGCGCTCTCGGGCAGCGCCAGCCTGGAGCGGATGCACTTTGCCGATCTCGGCTACGGGCTGTTTCCACCACTCACCGGCGTCACCATTCTCGAGGGTGGCTTTTACGCCAAGCCCTCGCCCTCGGTGATCCGCGACAGCCGCTTCGACCATGTCGGCTCGCTGGCGCTGGTCGATGCCGATGAGGCGATCGTCGACGGCAACGTGTTCGGCGCCTCGAGCGGCCCGGCCCTGCTGCCCAGCGGCGGCAAGGATATTTTCGCGCGGGGCAACGTCGTGCTGGCCGGGACCGGTGCGCATGGCATCAAGGTCACCGGCGGTGCAAACACCGTCGAGCTCACGGGCAACATCGTCATCGACGCCGGGCTCAATGGTATCTTTGCCGATGGCGGCGCTGCCAACCTCAGGATCGAGGATAACCTCATCGCCGGCAGCAAACGCTCCGGCGTGTCGGTTGCCTCGGCCGACTGCATCGACGTCGCCGGGAACCTCCTGCTGCAGAACGCCCAGTCGGGGCTCGCCGTGCGCGACAGCGCCGGCCTCAAGGTCAGCGCCAACCGACTGATCGACAACGGCAATGCCGGGATCAGCGTGACGCATCAGCCCGATTACGGGGTGATCGAGATCGCCTCGAACGAACTCGACGGCAACCGGGTCGGCATCAAGGGCTCGACCACCGCAAGGCTGCAGTTCGCCATGAACGATTTCACCGGCCAGGCGCCGCGGCTGCTCGACGGCGAGTTGGTGCAGTTCACCGATCGCTTCTTCAACCTCAGCGCCACCGACGGCACGCCGACGATCATCGACGGCCTGCAGCTCAAATCCGGCGCCAAGCTCACACCCACCGGCGCCCTGCGCCCCACTAGCTGTACCTTCGAGGGGGATGCCTGATGGTCTTTTCGTCCGAGACGTTCCTGTTCCTGTTCCTGCCGATTTTCCTCGCGGCGTATTACCTGACGCCGCCGAAGTGGCGGAACCTCACACTGCTGATCGAGTCGTACCTGTTCTACGGCTGGTGGCGCTTCGACTTCCTGATGCTGCTCTGCGCGAACACGCTGTGGGCCTATGTGTTCTCGATCCTCGTCGAAAAGTACTATGGCACCCCCAAGGCCAAGCTGTTCGTCGCCATCGGCGTCACCGGGCACCTGCTGGTCCTCGGGGTGTTCAAGTATCTCAACTTCTTCATCGACAGCTTCGCCTCGTTATGGGGCACGACGCCCGACGCGCTCGGCATCCACTGGCAGTTGCTGCTGCCGATCGGTATCTCGTTCTACGTCTTCCACTCGATCAGCTACCTGGTCGACGTCTATCGCGGCGACGCCAAGGTGTCGCGCAACATCATCGATTTTGCCGCCTTCCTCGCGCTGTTCCCGCAGCTCGTGGCCGGCCCGATCCTCCGCTACAAGGATCTGGCGCCGCAGTTCGAGCATCGCGAACACAGCTGGGAGCTGTTCAACGCCGGCTGGCAGCGCTTCCTGATCGGCCTTTCGATGAAGGTGCTGATCGCCGACCCGGTGGCGCCGCTGGCCGACGCCATGTTCTCGGCCCCCAACCCCACCGTGGTCGAATCCTGGCTGGGCGCACTGGCCTACTCGATGCAGCTCTATTTCGACTTTGCCGGCTATTCGGCGATGGCGATCGGGCTGGCGCTGATGATCGGCTTCCGTTTCGCCGAGAACTTCAACATGCCCTATATCAGCCGCTCGATCACCGAGTTCTGGCGGCGCTGGCATATCTCACTCAGCACGTGGCTCCGCACCTACCTCTACATCTCGCTGGGCGGCAACCGTAAGGGCACGGTTCGCACTTACATCAATCTGTTCCTGGTGATGCTGCTGGGCGGGCTTTGGCACGGCGCCGCCTTCACCTTCATCCTGTGGGGCGTCTGGCACGGCGGCATCCTCGTCGTCGAGCGGCTCACCGGCTACGACAAGACGGCGCAGAACTACTGGTGGAGCCTGCCGCTCTGCTTCGTCGCCGTCGTGCTCGGCTGGGTGATGTTCCGCGCTCCCGATGTCGGCCAGGCCTTCCAGATGTATGCCGGCATGTTCGGCTTCAACGGTATCGGCATCCGGCCGGAGGTGGCCTGGATGGTGAGCCGCGAGGCAATGACCATGCTCGCCATCGCGATCGCCATCACCATCGCCGAGCCGCGCATGCGCCACCTGTGGGAGCCGCAGATCACCGTCAATGCCGACGGTACGGCGACCGCAGCCGCCACCAGTCTGGTCAAGGCCGGAGCCCTCAGCGCGCTCGCCATCTTCTGCCTGATGCGGCTCGCCGAGCAGACCTACTCGCCCTTCCTCTACTTCCAGTTCTGAGGCCGGAAATGACACTCGACTCCAACGTCAGCGCCAAATCCTCCTGGGTCGCAGCCGCGCCCGCCTTCGCCCTGCCGGTGCTGTTCCTCGGCTATGCGGTTGT
>JAEUMC010000094.1 GCA_016793415.1 Devosia sp.
GGCTCTGCTTATGCCGAGCATTGCACTTTGGTTCTGCTATGCGCTGAGCGCGGGTCTAGCGGCGCGGCGCAAGCGCTTCAGGCGCGGCCCGCAGCGCCTCGAGCGTGAGCAACAGGCTCAGCACTCGCTCGCTGCTGGGTCCGGACGCCACCGGAGTGGCGGACGAAAGCGTGGTCGTGGCGACGAGCCGTTGGCTGTCTTCGGCCAGGACATCCCGCACCAGGTTGCCATGCATCGCGAGGATCGCGAGCGCAATGACCATTCCTGCTGCGAGTCTGCCCATCTCTTTCGTCCTTGTTGCGGGCGATCTCGTTTCGAGATTTCCGCTGCTTGAGGAGACTTCTAGCTGCCGGGACTTGGCCCTGCGCTGAAGCCGCTATTCACAATCGGTTCAGCAACGCATGATCTTTGTGCCGGTTCCCAAGGGAGAGATGACGTGAACGAAAAAGTGCGGGTACTGGGCGAACAGGTGCTGTCGAACAACTGGGGGCTGGTGAAGAAAACCACCATCGAGCTCAAACGCCGCAACGGCGAATGGCAGCGCCAGGTGCGCGAAACCTATGATCGCGGCGACGGCGCCGGGGTGCTGCTCTACAACCGCGACAAGCGCAGCGTCATCCTCACCCGGCAGTTCCGCTTCCCGGTGTTCGCCCATGGCGAGGCGGGCTACCTCATCGAAGTTGTGGCCGGAAAACTGGACGGCGATCACCCGGTCACCACCGCCAGGAAGGAGGCCGAGGAGGAGTCGGGCTACCGCGTCCACGACGTCGAACTGGTGATGAGCGCCTATATGAGTCCCGGCTCGGTGACCGAGAAGCTCTCACTGTTCATCGCCGAGTATGATGCGGACTCGAAAGTTTCCGCCGGCGGCGGCCTCGAGGATGAAGGCGAAGATATCGAGGTGCTGGAACTGGGCATCGACCAGGCGCTGAGCATGATCGAGACGGGCGAGATCGCCGACGCCAAAACCATCATGCTGCTGCAGCACGTGCGGTTGAAGGGGATCTTGTAGCTCACCCTTGCGGCCTACCCCCCGCTTTCGCGGGGCTGACATCGAGTACTGGGTGGGAGCAGAGAAAAGCTCAGTTCGTTACAAACGGGTCCGCGTCCACATCCAGCGTCGCATAGCCCTCGGGCAGCTTCACGGTGAACTCGGCGGCGGTTTCGCGCGGATCCAGCATCAGCATCGACAGCATCTGCGCCTTGGCCAGCGACGGGGCCGGCTTGGCGGCGCCGACCTGCGGCTGGCTGGCGAGCACCGCGAGCGGCAGCGCGAGGGCGACGAGTCCGGCGGTGGCAATGATCAACTTGATCTGCATTTCGGGACCTCAAGAACCTGGCGCATCCAGCGCGTTGTTGTCCCCTTCTAGTCCTGTCGTTCCGAACCCGCCTTGAACCCGCCGTTCATGTTCGGTTTAGCGCTCGCCGCGCAGCACTTTCGCCTCCTGCAGCGCGAGATAGGCTTCGGGCACCGGCTGGGCGAAGTAATCCAGGGTGAACTCCTCGCCCGGTTCCATTGCCCGGCCGCAGCGCATGTGCCGGCCATCGGGATCGATGACCACGTTGGGATCCGACGAATGGTTGATCAGCCCGTAGCTGGTGCGCAGTGGCCGGACCAGCAGCAGCCCGGGCGTCACCGCGTTCCACTCCAGCGTCTCGAGCACTTGCGGGAAGCGTTCCCATTCGACCAGTTGCCCATCGAGCTCGGCGAGCA
Source organism: Devosia sp. (assembly GCA_016793415.1). GTDB lineage: Bacteria > Pseudomonadota > Alphaproteobacteria > Rhizobiales > Devosiaceae > Devosia_A. The sequence goes on from JAEUMC010000094.1 coordinate 1,715, forward strand.
GTTCGCCGGCCCTGCGCGCCCGGCTGGTAAACAGCCCCCGGCCGGCGATCCGGCTCGGCCCCACCACCGCGTCAGCGACGGTCGGCACGAACGCCCCGTCGCCGAGAAACGCCTCGGTGAAGCTGTCGATATGTACGTTCATCTTGCCGCCTCCTCCAGCAGGCCGGTGAGTTCCTCCGGCTTGTCGATCGGCACGTCGTGGCCGCATTTGACTTCGCGAACCACCCATCCGGGCTGCCCGCGGAACCCATCCGCGATGCCCTGGAAACCGTCCCAGCCGGTGGCGACGATATAGGTCTTGCTGGGTACCGCCCTGTAGGCGCCTGTGACCTTCAGCCGCTCGGTGAGCGTCGCGGTTGGTTGCGGCGTCGCCTTGCTCTCCACCCAGGCGCGATCCGCCTCGTCGAGGTAGTCGCCCGGCGAGGAGGGCGGACATTCGGTCAGCTGGCCGCTGAGCTCCCAGCCCGGTGCGAAATCGGTGAACCCCTGCCCGTCCTCCGGCACGAACGCATCGAGATAGACGATCGAGCGCACCAGTTTGCCGAGCCGCTCCACTGCGCCGGTCGCCACGATCCCACCGTAGGAATGCGCCACCAGCACGATGTCATCGAGGTCGTTCCACAGCACCTCGTTGACGATGTCGTCGATGTGGGTGCTCAGCGTGATCGGCATCTGGTTGAGATGCGAACGTTCGGCCAGCCCGCTGAGCGTCGGCGCGTGCACTCTGTGCCCACGCGCCCGCAACCGGTCGGTGACCCGCACCCACGACCAGCTCCCCGTCCAGGCCCCATGCACGATCACGAACGTCGCCATCCCTCATCCTCCAATGATTGCATTTTGCAAGTGATTGCGCTGTACAACCAATGATTGTATTTTGCAACCATGGAAAATTCCGAGGCATCTCCCCACCGTTCCGGCTGCCCGATCAACCTCGGCCTCGAGGTCTTCGGCGACAAATGGAGCCTGTTGATCGTTCGCGACATGATGTTCTCGGGGAAGCGGCATTTCCGCGAGTTCCTCGCCTCCGAAGAAGGAATTTCGACCAACATCCTCGCCGACCGGCTGGCAAAGCTGGTCGAGGCCGGCGTGCTGACGCGCGCCGGCGATCCGGCCCACAAGCTGAAGGCGATCTATTCGCTGACCGAAATGGGGATCGAGCTGCTGCCGATCGTTGCCGAGATCAGCCGCTGGAGCCGCAAGTACCAACCGGTCGATCCGGTCATGGCGGCGACGGGCGAGGCCCGCGATCGCGGCGGGCCGGGGGCGGTTGCCGCCCAGATGGAGGCCCTGCGGCGCGTCCACCTGAACGGCGAAATCTAGAGCGCTTCCGGTTGCGGCTGGCACCCGCCGGGAAGCGCGAGAAAGGGTCTAGACGTAGTCGACGAGCTTCTTGTCCGGATCGTAGGGCTGGTCG
>JAEUMC010000135.1 GCA_016793415.1 Devosia sp.
GCAGGTCGAAGCGGGCGAGTGGATCGTGCAGAACGCCGCCAATGGCGCGGTGGGCAAGATCATCGCCAAGCTGGCGGCCGAGCGTGGCGTACGTGTGCTCAACATCGTGCGACGCGAAGCGGCCGTGGCCGAACTGGCAGCCGAGGGCATCGGTGACGCCGTCTCCAGCGAGCACGAGGACTGGCAGGAGCGTGCCCTGGCGATCACCGGTGGGGCGCCGATCCGGCGGGCGCTCGACTCGGTGGCGGGTCGGGCCTCCGATGAACTGCTGGATCTCGTCGCCGAAGAGGGCTGGCTGATCTCGTTCGGAGCCCTGAGCGGCCGGCCGATGCAGATCAGTGCCGACAACCTGTTGTTCAAGCGCGCGGTGGTGAAGGGCTTCTGGGCGGCGAAACCCTCGAGCTTCCATACGCCCGAGCAGATCCGCGGCGCCATCGTCGAGTTCGTCACCAAGGCAGCGCGCGGCGAGCTGAAGCTGCCGATCGCCGAGGTGTTCTCGCTCGAGCAGGCGGCGGAAGCGGCTGAGGCGAGTAGCGAAAAGGGGCGGCAGGGGAAGATTGCTTTGCGTGGGTGAAGACGTGCCGCCGCCGGTGGCTGCGGACCCCCACCCTTGATCCCTCCCCCTAAGAAGGGGGCGGGAGACGATCACCTCGATATCTATGAGAGGGTCTCCCTCCCCATGTTTAGGGGGAGGGGACAGGGGCGGGGGTCAGCCTGCACCCGCGGGCGATGTAAGCTAAGCCACCAGCCCGAACATCTGGTCCTGGCGTTGGCGCAGGGCGTAAAGCCGCGTCGTCTGGTCGGGCAGCGCGTTGGCGGTGGTCAGCAGTTGGCCCTTTTTCACCGGGGCGGTGACCTTGCCGCCTTCGAGCAGGCCGACCGGCACGGCGTGCTGACGGCGGGCGTCCTCGACGGTCAGGATGAAGCTGCGATAGCAGGTCTCGCCGATGGCATCGAAGGTCTCGCCGACCGCCAGGTCGCGCTTGGCCACGGCGCAGACTTCGGCGACGGGGTTGGGCATCGGCACCATGTCGGGCTTGCCGTAGAGCATGATGCGGGCCGCGGTGAGCGGCACTTCCAGCGAGGTCAGGTGGTAGGGGCGGAAGAAGGCGTAGTACGGGCCCTTGCCCACATGCAGGTCGTCCATGCGCTCGATGATGCGTGGATGCTCCGCCTCGACGATGACGAAGACCCCCGGCGCCACACCCTTGCCGATGGTGAAATCGACGACGCCCTTCTTGTCGAGAATGCCGCCATCCGCCTTGGGGATCAGCACCTTGACCATGTCGTCGCGGTCAGCCTTCGGCCCGTGCATGCCCGGCACGTCGGGAACGAGCCCGGTAGCGTTGGCGATGCAGGCCATCTCCACCATGGTTTTGCTGCCGTCGACGAACTCCACCAGCATGCGCGGGTTCATGTTCCGGCGGATGGCTTCCTCGCGATAGTCGTCGGGAACCGCGTCGTGATTGAGCGGGTTGTTCTTGCCCTTGCCGGCCGAGACGATGCGGTAGCCGAGCGCCGAGGCGAACTCGATCAGCTCCATGCAGCTACTGGGCTCGTCGCCGGCGCCGACCGAATAAACCACGCCGAGGCGGTCGGCCTCGCGTTTCAAATACGGGCCGATGGTGACGTCGGCCTCGACGTTCATCATCACGAGGTGCTTGCCGTGCTCCATCGCGGTCAGACAATAGTCCGCCGCGACGCCGGGCTTGCCGGTGGCGTCGATCACCACGTCGATCAGCGGGTTCTTGACCAGCGTCTCGGCCGAGGTGACGGCCATCTTGCCGGCTTCGATGGCGGCAGTGACCTTGCTCTCGGTGTCGGCCTCGACGGCATGCGCATCGTCGCCGTAAGCGATGGCCATGGCGGCGCGGGCCGTGTGCGGGCGGCGGGTGGCGATGGCCGCCACCTCGATGCCGCGCATCAGCCCGCCCTGCGTCACCAGGTCAGTGCCCATTTCACCCGAGCCGATAACCCCGATGCGGATTGGCCTGCCGGACTCGGCGCGCGCCTTGAGGTCGCGGGCGATGCCGGTCAGATGCACATTGGTGAGCGGAGTCGGGGGGTTGATGGCCTTCATGCGGGGTGCTCTACCACCGGGGCGGCAACATGGGAACCTGAGAGATGACCGGCCAGCTCGATGTGATTCGCGAGGGCAACCTGGGGATCATTGCCCTCAATCGGCCCGAGGCGATCAATGCGCTGAGCCTCGAGATGATCGACGGCATCACCCGGGCGCTCGAGCAATGGGCCGACGACGGCGAGATCCGGCTGGTGCTGTTCGAGGGGCGTGGCCCCCGCGGCTTCTGCTCGGGCGGCGACGTCAGAGCGGTGCGCCAGGCGGTGCTCGACGGCGAGGCGGAGGCGGCGGACGCGTTCTTTGCCGCCGAGTACCGGATGAACGGCATCATCGCGCGCTATGCCAAGCCATTGGTGGCGCTGACCCATGGCATCGTCATGGGCGGCGGCATCGGCATTGCCGGGCATTGCGCCTTCCGCTTCACCACCACCGAGGCGCGCTTCGCCATGCCGGAGGCGGCAATCGGCTTTACCTGCGACGTGGGGGTGAACTTCATTCTTTCGAAGGCGCCGGCGCACCGGGCGCTGGCGTTCGCGATGACCGGCGTGCCGGTCGGCGCCGCCGATGCGCTGGCGCTGGGGCTGACCGATTGCGCCATCGACCCGGCCCGCCGCGATGCGGTACGGGCGGGGATCGCTGCGGCAGCAGGGGCAACGCGGATCGAGGCGACGCTCGGCGCGCTGATGCAGGCAGAGATGGC
>JAEUMC010000722.1 GCA_016793415.1 Devosia sp.
ACATGCCCTGGGCCTCGGAATAGGCCTTCACCAGCGCCACGCGGTCGGCGTCGCGGCCGGAGGTCTCGAGGTAGGTCAGGGTGTCGGAATCGACCGGGAAGAAGCCGCAGGTGGCGCCGTATTCGGGGGCCATGTTGGCGATGGTCGCCTGGTCTTCGAGGCTGAGGTAGTCGAGGCCCGGGCCGTAGAATTCGACGAACTTGCCGACCACGCCTTTCTTGCGCAGCATTTCGGTGACGGTGAGCACCAGGTCGGTGGCGGTGATGCCCTCGTTGATCTTGCCGGTCAGCTTGAAGCCGATGACTTCGGGGATCAGCATGGTGATGGGCTGGCCGAGCATGGCCGCCTCGGCTTCGATGCCGCCGACGCCCCAGCCGAGCACGGCAAGGCCGTTGACCATGGTGGTGTGGCTGTCGGTGCCGACCAGCGTATCGGGATAGGCGAAGATTTCGCCGGTCGTTTCGTCCTGACGGGTCCACACCGTCTGCGCCAGGTATTCGAGGTTCACCTGGTGGCAGATGCCGGTGCCGGGCGGCACGACGCGGAAGTTGTCGAAGGCTTTCTGGCCCCAGCGCAGGAACTCGTAGCGCTCGCCGTTGCGCTCATACTCGAGGTCGACGTTCTGCAGGAAGCTCAGCGGGGTGCCGAACGAGTCGACCATCACCGAGTGGTCAATGACCAGGTCGACCGGCACCAGCGGGTTGATCTTCTGCGGATCGGCGCCGAGCTTGGCAGTGGCGTCGCGCATGGCGGCGAGATCGACCACGGCGGGGACGCCGGTGAAATCCTGCATCAGCACGCGGGCCGGGCGGTAGGAGATCTCGTGCTCGGAGATACGGGTGCGCAGCCAGTCGGCGACGGCCTCGATGTCGGCGCGGGTGACGGTGATGCCGTCCTCGAAGCGGAGCAGGTTCTCCAGCACCACCTTCATCGAGTGCGGCAGCTGCGAGACACCCTTCAGACCGTTCTGTTCCGCCAGCGGAATGGAGAAATAGCTGTAGGTCTTGTCCCCGACGGTGATCGTGGTTCTGGACTTGAAGCTGTCGAGGGATTTCGAGGTCACGGGTGTCGCCTTCACGCGCTGGTGTTGCAAGGCGCCGCCCGGTCCTGACGCCGGACCGAAAAGGCCCGGGAGACCGGGGGCAGAGGTCGTTGACTGGAAGCATTCCAATCTACGGCTGGCTTATAGAGAAACTACATGACGCTTGCCAGTGGTCACTTGGGTTCATTAGGCATGGCGGCCATGAACCAGCCGACGCCCGTTTCCGAGGCCTTTCAACCGCATCTGAGCGTCAGCGGCCTCACTGTGCGGCGCGGCGAGCGGCTGTTGTTCGCCGAACTCACGTTCACGCTGGAGCCCGGCGGCGTGCTGCTGCTGCGCGGCCCGAACGGGGTGGGCAAATCGACATTGCTGCTGACGCTGGCCGGAATCGTCCATGCCGAGGCGGGGACGCTGGCCGGCCTCGAGCGCACCGAGCTGCACCTCCTCAACTACCAGAGCGGGCTCAAGGGGCGGCTGACGGTCAGCGAGAACCTCAAATTCTGGCAGGCGATGAACGGCGCGAACGGGCTCGCGGTAGAGGCGGCGCTCGATGCGGTCGGGATCGGCGGGCTGGGTGGGCTGGAGGCGGGCTACCTGTCGTCGGGCCAGCTCAGGCGGCTGTCGCTGGCGCGGCTGCTGGTCAGTGAGCGGCCGGTCTGGCTGCTGGACGAGCCGAGCGCCGCGCTCGACGCGGAGGGCGAGACGCTGCTCGGGCGGCTGCTCGATGCGCATCGGCGGCGCGGCGGCATCGCGGTGGTGGCGACCCACCACGACCTCCTGCTCGGCGACAAGGCGGGCGTCGAGACGCTGATCCTCGGAGGCGCGGCATGAGCGCGTTCCGTGCCCTGATCGGCCGCGACCTGAAGCTGGCGTTTCGCGCCGGCGGCGAGGCGCTGACGCTGGTGCTGTTCTTCGTCATGGTGGCGGTGATCGTGCCGTTCGCCATCGGGCCCGATCGGCCGCAACTGACCCGGCTGGCGCCGGGGATCGTGTGGATCGCCGCGTTTCTCTCGATGCTGCTGGGGCTCGACCGGCTGTTCCGCAACGACGACGAGGATGGCTCGCTGACGCTGCTCAGGCACGCCGACCTGCCGCTCGAGGCGGTGGTTGCCGCAAAAGTGATAGCCCATTGGCTGGTCACGGCGCTGCCGCTGCTGCTGGCGACGCCGGTGCTGGCGCTATTGCTCTCGATGTCGTGGGCGCAATGGGGGCAGACGGTGCTGGCGCTCACGATCGGCACGCCGGCGCTGGTGAGCTTTGGGGCGCTGGGTGCCGCGGTGACAGTTGGGCTGAGGCGCGGCGGACTGATCGCGCCGGTGCTGATCCTGCCGCTGTCGATCCCGATCATGATCTTCGGGGTGGGGATGATGGACCCGCTCGCCGGTGGTGGCGCGACATTGTTCCTCATTGCCTTGAGCCTCGTGGTGACGGCCTTCTCACCTTTCGCGGCTGCGCTTGCCTTGCGCGTGGCCGGGGAATAGAGCGAACACCATGTCCGTCGATACCGTCAAACAACCCAACTGGTTCAGCCGCCTGGCGCATCCGGGGCAGTTTCTCGCCTGGTCGCGCTATCTCGTCTGGCCGCTTGCCATCGCCACCCTCTTGAGCTTTGCCGTCGGGCTGTGGTTCGCCTTCCTCAACTCGCCCGAAGACTACCAGATGGGCGACATGGTGCGCGTCATGTACGTGCATGTGCCGAACGCCTGGCTGAGCCAGCTGGTCTATGGCGTGATGGCGGTTTCGGCGCTCGGCACCCTGGTGTGGCGGCATCCCCTCGCCGACGTCGCCAACAAGGCGGCGGCGCCGCTTGGTGCGGTGTTCACAGCGCTGGCGCTCTATACCGGCGCGCTGTGGGGCCGGCCGACCTGGGGCACGTTCTGGGAGTGGGACGGGCGCATGACCTCGACGCTGGTGCTGCTGCTCATCTATCTGGGCATCATCGCGCTGTGGCGGGCCTTCGACGACCAGCTGAAGGCGGGGCGGATCATCGCCATCGTCACCCTGGTCGGGGCGCTCAATATCCCGATCATCAAGTTCTCGGTCGATTGGTGGAACACCCTGCATCAGCCGGCGAGCGTCTTCACCGCTTCCGGGCCGAAGATGCCGGTTTCGATCCTGACCCCGCTGCTGGTGATGATGCTGGCCTTCACGCTGCTGTTCGCTTTGCTGCAGGTGATACGGATGCGGACCGAGATTCTGCGCCGTCGGGCCGAGACGCTGAGCCGGCAGGCGGCGCTGCAGGGAGCAAGCAGATGATCGGCGAAGGTGCGCACATCGAGTTCATCGCCTGGGCCTATATCGGGGTGACGGTGCTGACCGTGGCGCTCGTCGCCTACGTGGTCTGGGATTCGTTCAGGGTCGACGCCAGGCTCAAGGCGCTCGACAAGGCCGGCATCCGCCGCCGTTCGGATGAGAGCAAGCGTTGAAGCGCGTTCTTCTCGCGGTGCTGCCGCTGGTCTTGCTGGTGGGCCTGGTCGCCGTGTTCGCGCTGAACATGAATCGCGA
>JAEUMC010000169.1 GCA_016793415.1 Devosia sp.
CAGATCGACGCGGCAGTAGCCAAGACCCGGCGGGCGCGCGAAGTCTGGGGCGAGGTGACGGTCAAGGAACGAGTGAAGTTCCTCGAACACTTCCTCGATGCGCTCCTGGCCAAGAACGACGAGATCGTGCCGGAACTGGCCTGGCAGATGGGCCGGCCGGTCCGCTACGGTGGCGAGAAGCGCGGCGTCGAAGAACGCTCGCGTTACATGATCGGCATCGCCGAGGAGAGCCTCCAGCCCTCGATGCGACCGGACAAGCCGGGGTTCGAGCGCTGGATCGCGCGCGAGCCGCTCGGCACGGTGATGGTGATCGCGCCATGGAACTATCCGTATCTCACGGCGATCAACACGATCGTTCCGGCGCTGATGGCGGGCAACGCGGTGCTCCTCAAGCATGCGTCGCAGACGCTGCTGGTGGGAGAGCGGTTTGCCGAGGCGTTCCAGGCGGCCGGGATGCCTGACGGGCTGTTCCAGAACCTGGTGCTGAACCATGCCGACACCGAAAAGCTGATCGGTTCGGGCAAGATCGACCACATCAACTTCACCGGGTCGGTGGAAGGCGGGCGGCGGATCGAGCGGGCGGCGGCAGGAACCTTTGCCACGCTGGGGCTGGAACTCGGCGGCAAGGACCCGGCCTATGTGCGCGAGGATGCCAACCTCAGCCACGCCGTAGAGAACCTGGTCGACGGTTCGTTCTTCAACTCCGGGCAGAGCTGCTGCGGCGTCGAGCGCATCTATGTGCATGCCGCAGTCTACGATCGCTTCGTCACCGATTTCGTCGAGAACGCCCGGGGCTGGACGCTGGGTAACCCGCTCGACGCCGACACGATGGTCGGCCCGATGGCGACACCGCGCTTTGCCGACCTGGTGCGCGGACAGACGCTCGAAGCCCTGCGCAAGGGCGCCAAGGCGCACCTCAACACCAAACACGACCTCGACGAGGAGAGTTCCCCCTACCTCGCCCCCGAAGTGCTGACCGGGGTCAACCACCAGATGGCGGTGATGCGGGAAGAGAGCTTCGGCCCCGTGGTCGGCATCATGAAGGTGCGCGACGACGCCGAGGCGATCGAGCTGATGAACGACAGCCCCTACGGGCTCACCGCTTCGATCTGGACCGAGGATCTCGCGGCAGCCGCGAAGATCGGCAGCAAGGTCGAGACCGGCACGGTGTTCGCCAATCGCTGCGACTATCTCGACCCGGCGCTGGTGTGGACCGGGGTCAAGGAAACCGGCAAGGGCGGCGCGCTGAGCGAGATCGGCTATGCCAACCTGACGCAGCCCAAGAGCTATCACCTGAGGAGGGTGTAAGGCCCTGCCCCTCGTTGGGCCACCATTGGTGCATCCCTCACCGGGTCATTCCCGCGGAAGCGGGAAACTCCGTTGGGGTTGCGAGACGTAAACAGAGTTTCCCGCTTTCGCGGGAATGACCCGGTGGAAAACTGGGCTATCGGGAGACCGGGAACATGACGACCAAGGCCAATTGGAACTATCCCACCGCCGTCAAATTCGGCGCCGGCCGTATTGCCGAACTGCCGGAGGCGCTGAAGACTGCCGGGATCGCTCGGCCGCTGCTGGTGACCGATGCGGGGCTGGTCAACCTACCGGTGACGCAGAACACGCTGAAGCTGTTGCGCGACGCGGGGTTCGAGGTCGGGGTGTTTGCCGATGTGAAGCCCAACCCGATCTCGGCCAACGTCAACGCCGGCATCGAGGTGCTCAGGCGAGGCGGGCATGACGGGGTGATTGCCTTCGGTGGCGGTTCCGGCCTCGATACCGGCAAGGTCATCGCCTTCATGGCCGGGCAGACCCGACCGATGTGGGACTTCGAGGATATCGGCGACTGGTGGACCCGGGCCGACCCCAAGGGGATTTTCCCGATCGTCGCGGTGCCGACCACCGCCGGCACTGGCTCGGAAGTCGGCCGCGCCGGGGTGATCACCGATGAGACGACGCACACCAAGAAGGTGATCTTCCACCCCTTGATGATGCCCAAGGTGGTGATCGCCGACCCGGAGCTGACGGTGGGCATGCCTACCTTCATCACCGTGGGGACCGGGTTCGACGCCCTGGCGCACTGCCTCGAAGCCTATTGCGCGAGAGGGTATCACCCGCTGGCCGACGGCATTGCAGTGGAAGGGGTGCGGCTGGCGCTCGAGAACCTGCCCAGGGTGGTGGAGAACCCCAACGACATCGAGGCGCGCGGCCACCTGATGAGCGCGGCGGCAATGGGCGCGACAGCGTTCCAGAAGGGGCTGGGCGCCATCCACTCGCTGAGCCATCCGGTCGGGGCGCTCTATGACACCCATCACGGCATGACCAATGCAGTGTTCATGCCCTATGTGCTGGTGGCCAACCGCGATGCGATCGAGGCCAAGATCGCCCGACTTGCCGCCTATTGCGGGCTGTCGCCGAACTTCGACGCGTTCCTGCGCGCCATCAACGCGCTGCGCGCCAAGCTCAACGTTCCCAACACGCTGAAAGACTTCAAGGTGAGCGGCGAGAAACGCGACCTCATCGGCGAGATGGCGATCGTCGACCCGACGGCCGGCGGCAATCCGGTCGAGCTGACCAAAAAGCTGGCGCTGGAGATTTTCGATCGGGCGATGGAGGGGCGGCTGTAAGCCGTCCAGCCTAGAACGGAATGAACGTCACGCTCGCCCGATTGCCGGAGAACTCGCGGTAGACGAACCGCCCCCTGACCTTCTCGGTGCTGCCGCCGAAGACCACACTGAGGTTGACCTTGCAGACGAACCCATTGCCGTCGGCCGAAATAGTGGTCGCGGTGAGCTTGGAGTTGTCGCCGAGGTACCTGGCGAACGACTCGCCGGTCTCGAACTTCATGCTCTTGAGGTTCGTCTTGATGTAGTCAATGACCCGAGGGTCCTCGCAGGGGACCCTCGATACGCTCGCCGCACTGGCCGTTCCGCACCACAGTGCCGCGATAGCGATACCGATCAACAGTTTATGCATGCTGCGCTCCCCCAAGCAGGTGTGCAGAGGGCATCAAAACCCGGCGCTCGTCAACGGCTGCAAGGGGGTGACGACGATGATGGCAGCCACCCCCTACCTGCAGGCACACGAGCGGAGATCAGCTCAACCGCCGCACCGCTTCCCTGGCGCCGTTCTCCAGCAGCGATTTCAGGTGGTTGGTGACCGTGTCGCGAAACACCGCAACCTGCGGGAGGTCGGCGCCGAACACCTCGGTTACGGCGAGGAGACCGTTTGCGAGCTGCACTGGATCGCGCCCTGCCCCGTCGGCGATCGCACGCAGCTTCGCGGCCAGCGGATCTTTCACTTCAATCGGCTGGCCGGCCTCGTCGATGCCGGTGACGTAGCGCATCCAGGCGGCGACCCCGAGTGCCAGGCGCGGGAACGGCTGCGTCGCCTTGAGGCGGTCACTTACGGTGCCGAGCAGACGTTGCGGCAGCTTTTGCGTGCCGTCCATAGCGATCTGCCAGGTCCGGTGTTTGAGTGCCGGGTTGGCGAAGCGGGCCAGCAGCTGGTCGCGATAGGCCTCGAGCGTC
>JAEUMC010000182.1 GCA_016793415.1 Devosia sp.
CAACGATGGTTTCGGTGGTTTCGATGGCAACGACCTTCACCGAACCCTTGCCGATCTCGGTAAGAAGCCGGACCGGCTGACGCGTTTCAAAGCGATGCATGGTCATTCGTCTCTCCTGTTATGGAAGGTCAGGGGTCGTTCGGCTTGATCCAGCCGGTCATGCGGCGGTTGCCGCGCTTGCCGCCGAACGGGTCAGTGGATGGAAAAGCATCGGCGGGGCCGCCGGGCGGCAGATCGCCGCGGGTAGCTGACCGAACGACGTTGACCAGCCAGTTGTTGAGCGATTGGCCGGAACGCGCCGCCAGTTCCTCGGCTTTCGCCTTCATCGTCTCCGGCATGCGCAGCGAGATGCGGGCGAGGCTGCCGTCATCATCGGCCTCCTCGAGCGGTGGGGTGGGACCGGCGGTTTCCGCCGGCGGCAGTTGCAGCACGAAATCCAGCTCGCGGCCGTTGAGCCTCACCTCGACGCCGCCACTCGGCATCCTCGAAGTGATCTCGGCGGCGGCCTCATTGATCGCATCCATCAGCGCCAGCCGTACGGCCGGGCTCAGGGCGAACAGCAGGCGCTCGGTGGCGGCGCGGGTCTCGGGAGCTGCAACTTCCGCTGCGGCAATCAGGTCGCGTCGCAGGCTGTCGATGTGTGGTGTCAGGTCCATGGCGCAATGAATGACATCATGGTGACGTCATGTCAATGCAGATGTGACGTCACTGTGCGCGACGATGGCGTCATGAGATGGCTGAGGGTGCTAAACCTGGGGCCGAGGCAGGTTTAGCAGGCCGAACTGCCAGAGCGTGGGGCACCCCCACCCTCATTCCCTCCCCACAAGGGGGAGGGAGGCCGATCGAGTTCACCGGACCATCAGTCGTCTCTCCCTCCCCTTGATGGGGAGGGATTAAGGGTGGGGTGGGGCCGCACACGCTGGCCACGACAGCACCTCCGCATAGCTCCCCTGCGCCCGATCTCAGCGAAATCCCTTGCCAATCCAGCACATATCGCCCATATGCGCATCATTCGCCCCGCGCACTCGTCCCCATCTGAGGGAAACTGGCGCGATGCCGGCGATGGACTTCTCTTCTTACTGGCCAAAAACGGTGAGCGGCGAAGTGCCCCGGAAATGTCCCCCGCATCGATAGCGGGAACACCGGGAGACAGCGCAACCGTGCGGCAATCCCGTCGCCATTGCATCGATTGATCACGCCGAGCCCCAGATGGGCTTCCGGCGACCCACGCGCACCGATTGGCCCGGAGCGCGCCAATGAAAGTTTGACCATTGACCACTTCATTCTCTGAACTCGGCCTTCCGGCGCAGCTGCTGAGCGCGCTGAGCGCTGCCGGGTTCGACACCCCCACGCCGATCCAGGCGAAAGCCATTCCGCCGCAGCTCGAGCGCCGTGACATCATGGGCATTGCCCAGACCGGCTCGGGCAAGACCGCGGCGTTCGGCCTGCCGATCCTCGCCGGCCTTGCCGCGCTGGGCGGCCGCCCCAACCCGATGACCACGCGTGCGCTGATCCTCGCGCCGACCCGCGAACTGGCGGTGCAGATCGACGAGGTGCTGCACAAGCTCGCCGGTGCCAAGCTCTCGACCGTGCTGGTGCTGGGCGGCGCCTCGCGCGGCGGGCAGATCCAGAAGATCGCCCGCGGCGTCGACGTGGTGATCGCCACGCCCGGTCGCCTCAAGGACCTGGTCGACGACAGGAAGCTCAAGCTCACCGAGACGCGCTGGCTGGTGCTCGACGAGGCCGACCGCATGCTCGACATGGGCTTCATCAACGCCGTCAAGGAGATCGCCAAGGCGATCGGCCCGCGCCGGCAGACCGCGATGTTCTCGGCCACCATGGCGCCGGAGATCGCCGAACTGGCCAAGGGCCTGTTGAACGACCCGGTGCGCGTCGAAGCCAACCCGCCGGCGCAGACCGCCGGCACCATCGACCAGCGGGTGATCCTCGCCGGCTCGAAGGAAAAGCGCGGCGTGCTCAACAAGCTGCTCGAGGACGAGAGCCTCAGCCGCGTCATCATCTTCTCGCGCACCAAGCATGGCGCCGACCGCGTGGCCAAGAACCTCGCCATCGACGGGCATGAGGCCGCGGCGATCCACGGCAACAAATCCAACAATGCCCGCCAGGCGGCGCTCAAGGGTTTTGCCAACGGCTCGGTGCGCATCCTCGTCGCCACCGATATCGCGGCGCGCGGCATCGACGTGCAGAACATCACGCATGTGATCAACTTCGAGCTGCCGGATGATCCGGAGAATTATGTGCACCGCATCGGCCGCACGGCGCGCAATGGCGCCTCGGGCGTTGCGATCACGCTCTGCGACGGCACGGAGCGCGGCAAGCTGCGCGACGTCGAACGGCTGATCCGCAAGACCCTGCCGGTCACCGGCGAGCTGAAGGGCGCGGGCGGCGAGGCCATCCCGGCCTCCGAAGTGGCCAAGCAGCCGATCCAGCGGGTCGCCAAGCAGGGCCAGCCGCGCGGCGGCGAGCGCCAGAATGCGCCGCGCAAGCACGCCAATGCCGGCAAGCATTTCTCCGGCGCCAAGAAGGCGGCGATCGTCGAGGGGCGGCAGCGCGGCCACGGTGAGGGCCATGCCGCTTCGGGTGGTCACGGCCAGCAGCAGCGCGGCAACGCACAGCAGGTCCGCGGCGGCGCCGGCAAGGGCAGCAACGTCTCGCATAATGGCGGCGCCCCGGCGACTGCGCCGGCCTGGTGGGAAAAGCCGACCGGGCAGGGCACTCCGGCACCCAAGCAGCGCTGGAACAAGAAGCAGAAGGATGCCGCCCGGCAGCGCCGCGAAGGCGAACGCGCCGCGGGGTGAAGGCATTTAGCGCTTGATGTCTCCTCATCTCCCCCCCATGCGGGGGAGAAAGCGAAAACTTGGGCTT
>JAEUMC010000200.1 GCA_016793415.1 Devosia sp.
CACCAGCGAGATGAAGGCGAACCAGGTCGGCGTCTTGGTGTCCTTGCGCGAAAAGAACCCCGGCTGCAGCACCCGGATCAGGACGAACGCCGGCAGGCCCACCGCAAAGGCGATCAGCGCATGCGAGACGTTGACGCTGTCGGTCGGCCCGAACGCGCCGCGCTCGAACAGCACCCGCACCACCGGCAGCGCCAGCGCGATCAGGGCTCCGGCTGCCGGCATCGACAGCAGCATGGAGAGGAACAGCGACTGGCTCTGGCTCTGGCGCGCCTCGAGCTCGCGCCCGGCGCTGAGATGGCGGCTGAGCTCAGGCAACAGCACCGTGCCGATAGCGATGCCGATGATGCCGAGCGGCAGCTGGTACAGCCGGTCGGCATTGTAGATGATCGACATCACCTCATCGGCGCCCGAAGCGATGATGGTGCCGACGAAGATGTTGATTTGGGTGATGCCGCCCGCAATGATCGCCGGCACGGCGAGGATCCAGAAGCGCCGCACTTCGGCATCGAAGCGCGGCAGCCGCAGCCGCGGCACGAAGCCGGCGCGCCTGATCGCCCAATAAACCAGCGCCAGCTGCGCGATGCCACCCAGCATGGTGGCAATCGCCACCCAGAACGCAGTGTCGGGTGCGTCGAGCGTCAGGATCGCCAAGGGGATCAGCGCCCCGATATTGACGATGTTGAGGACAACAGGCGCAAAGGCAGCGGCGAAGAACCGCCCCAGGCTGTTGAGGATCGCCGCATAGGCCGCCATCAGCGACATGCAGGCGAGATAGGGGAACATGATCCGGGTGAGGAACACCGTCAGGTCGAACTTCTCGGGGTCGCCGACAAACCCCGGCACGAACAGCACCATGATCTGCGGCGTGAAGATCTCGACCAGGATGGTGACGACCAGGATCGCCGCCACCAGCCAGCTCATGATCCGCCCGGCCAGTTCCTTCGCCCCCTCATTGCCCTCGGTCTCGAGGGCACTCGAGAACATCGGCACGAAGGCGGTGTTGAACGCCCCCTCGGCGAACAGCCGGCGGAACAGGTTGGGAAAACGGAACGCCGCGTTGAAGGCGTCCGACACCGGCGAAATGCCGAGCACCGCCGCCATCAGCGCATCGCGGGCAAAGCCGAAAATGCGCGAGACAAGGGTCAGCCCGCCGACGGAGAGGAAGTTGCGGTAGAGGCTCATGGGAACGCCGGTGCGAGCCGACCCCCACCCTTAATCCCTCCCCGCAAGGGGGAGGGAGACGCCAACCGAGGTATCTGTGTGAGGGTCTCCCTCCCCCTCGCGGGGAGGGGACAGGGGTGGGGGGCCACAGCCACCGGATTACCCATTCGCCACCTTGGCCGCCTTCTCATCGACGCCCTGGAATACTGCCAGCAACGCGTCGTGGATCTTCTTCTGGCGCGATTTCGACTCGATCTTATGCCCCGTGAGGTCGGTGACGTAGAACACGTCGACCGCCTTTTCGCCGTAAGTGCCGATATGGGCCGAGCCGATGGTGAGGTTGAGGTCGGAGATCTGCCGGGTGAGCTGGTGCAGCAGGCCCGTGCGGTCGAGCCCCATCACCTCGATGACGGTGAACTTCTCCGAGATGGTGTTCGATACCGCCACCTGCGCCGGCAGGGTGAACGGTTTGAGCCGCTTGTTGTGACGGCTCTCTTTGCCCAGGTCGATCAGCACCTGGCGCTTGCCCTGCAGCAGCTGCTTCACCGTATCGATGATGCGGGTAGCGCGGACCTTCTCGTCCTCGTCGGAGGTGAAGGAGCGGCGCAGCCGGAAAGTGTCGACGGCGCGGCCGTCGCGGGTACCGAAGATCTGTGCCCCGATGATCGAGGCGTCGGCCATGGTGCAGGCGCCGGCGATCAGCGACAACAGCCGCGGATGATCGGGCGTATAGAAATTGACCTCGGTGATCGACTCGAAGGATTTCACCCGGATCGAGCCGGCGAACATCTGTCCGGCCTGGTCGGCGGCGCGGATCATCCGCGCGTGCTCGACTTGCAGTTCCGGCTCGGCGCGCAGCCAGTAATGGTCGTAATGGCGGCCGAGATAGCTGTCGACTTCCGCCGCCGGCCAGGCGGCGAGCGCGCCGCGCAGCACGGTCTTCGCCGCCTCGATGCGGTCGCGCTGCGTCACCTGGCTGTGGCCGCCCGACAGCAGCGGTTCGGTGGCATAGTAGAGAGCACGCAACAGCGAGCCCTTCCAGCCGGTCCACACCCCAGGGCCCACCGCCCGGATGTCGCAGGCGGTGAGGATCATCAACAGCGCTAGACGCTGCGGCGACTGCACCACATCGGCGAAGGAGCGGGCGGTTTCCGGATCCTGGATGTCGCGGCTCTGGGCGATCTCGCTCATCAACAGGTGATGTTCGACCAGCCAGGACACGGTGTCGGTCTCGGCCGGATCGAGCCCGAGGCGCGGACAGAATTTCCGCGCGATGCGGGCCCCGGCGATCGAGTGATCCTCAGGCCGGCCCTTGGCGATGTCGTGGAGGAACAAAGCCACATAGAGCAGCCGCGTGTCATTGAGATGCGGCAGCAGCTCATGGGTCAGCGGCAGCTGTTCGCGGAGGCCCCCATTGGCGATATCGGCCATCACGCCGACGGCGCGGATCAGGTGCTCGTCCACCGTGTAGTGGTGGTACATGTTGAACTGCATCAGCGCGACGATCTTGCCGAATTCCGGCACGAAGCGGCCGAGGACGCCCGCTTCGTTCATCTGCCTCAGGATGCGCTCGACATAGGTTGGCGCCGTCAGGATCTCGAGGAACCAGGCATTGGCCTGCGTGTCGGTCCTCAGCTCATGGCCGATCAGCTTGAACGAGCGGCGGATCAGCTTGATGGCGTCGGGGTGGAGATGCGCGTCGTGCCGGCCCGCCAGCATGAACCCCTTGATCAGGTTGCGCGGGTCCTTCTGGAACACGTCGGGCCCGGCGACATTTAGCCGGCCGCCCTCGATGACGAAATCCGTCTCGCCCTTGATCGGCACCTTGCCGCGCTTGAACGGCGCCAGCACCCGCCCGACCATGTCGAGCGGCTTGGCATGGTCGAACTCCAGCGAGGTGCAGAAGATGCGGGTCAGGTCGCCGACGTCCTTGGCGACGAGGAAATAGCGCTTCATGAAGCGCTCTACCCCCAGCATGCCGGCGCGGTCATTGTAGCCGAGGCGAGCCGCGAGATCGGGCTGCACCTCGAAGGTCAGCTTCTCATCGGCCCGGCCGGTGAGGACATGGAGGTTGCAGCGGATCGCCCAGAGGAAATCCTCGGCCCGCTGGAACAGCCGGTATTCCTCAGTGCTCAACACGCCTTTGCCCACCAGCTCGGCGCTGGATTTGACCCGGTAGAAATACTTGCCGATCCAGAACAGCGCGTGGAGGTCGCGCAAGCCCCCCTTGCCGTCCTTGATGTTGGGCTCGACCACGTAGCGGGTATTGCCCATCTGCCGGTGTCGCTCGTCGCGCTCCGCCATCTTGGCGGCGATGAACTCGGGGCCGGTCTTGGGCATGATCTCGGTTTCGAACCGGTGCACCAGCTCGTCGAACAGTTTTCTGTCGCCGGTGAGGTAGCGGGCTTCCAGCGTTGCGGTCCTGACCGTCATGTCGGAGCGCGCCATGCGGATACAGTCGTCGACCGAACGGACCGCATGGCCGACCTTCTGGCCGAGATCCCACAGCATGTAGAGGATGTACTCGGTGATCTGCTCGCCCCACGGCGTCTGCTTGTAGGGGAGGATGAAGAGCAGATCGATGTCGGAGCCGGGGGCCAGCGTGCCGCGGCCATAGCCGCCGACCGCGGCGATCGAGATCATCTCGGCACCTGAGGGGTTGTCGACCGGGTAGACGTCGCGCACCGCGAAATGATGCACCGCCCGGATGATCTCGTCTTCCGCCGCGCTCAGGTTCATGGCGCAGCGGGTGCCCTTGCCGGTGGCCATCAGTTCGGCCTCGGCGCCCGTGCGGGCGTCGGCGAGAACGGAGCGGACATGCTGGAGAACGATGCTGCGGGCAGCGGCGGACTTGGGATCCTGCCCGGCGGTCAACCGCCGTATGTCGCCGAGAATGGTCTCGGCCGGGGTAAGCTGGAAGGCCGGTTTTCGCGGTCGGGCGTCAGTTTCGGCGAGCTGCATCGCGGATTTTCTTAAGCTCGTAGATCAGGTCGATGGCCGCGCGGGGCGTAAGGTCGTCGGGGCGCACCTGATCGAGCATGTCATGGATGGGATTAACGGCCGCCTTCGGGGTGGGCGGTTGATGCGCAAAGAGCGGCAGATCGTCTAGCACGACGGCTTTTCCGCCGGAAGAGCGCTGTTCGAGCACGCCCAATACCTGGCGTGCACGGCTCAGCACCGACTCGGGCAGGCCGGCGAGCTTGGCCACCTGAATGCCGTAGCTGCGATCGGCGGCGCCATCGGCCACTTCGTGCAGGAACACCACTTCCCCCTCCCACTCGCGCACCTTCATGGTGTGGTTGGAAACGCGCGCGAGGGTCTTCGAAAGCGCCGTCATCTCATGGAAGTGCGTCGCGAACAGGGCGCGGCAGCCGGTCTGGTCGTGCAGCGCCTCGACCGCTGCCCAGGCGATGGAAAGGCCATCGAAGGTCGCGGTGCCGCGGCCGATCTCGTCGAGGATCACCAGCGAGCGCTGCGTGGCGCGGTTGAGGATGGCGGCGGTCTCGACCATCTCGACCATGAAGGTCGAGCGGCCGCCGCCGATATCGTCGGAGGCGCCGACGCGCGAGAACACCCGGTCGACCACTCCGACATGGGCGGCCGAAGCCGGCACATAGCTGCCCATCTGTGCCAGGATGGCGATCAGTGCGTTCTGGCGCAGGAAGGTGGACTTACCGCCCATGTTCGGGCCGGTGACCAGCCACAGCGCCCCACCGGTCAGGTCGCAGCCATTCTCGACGAACACCTCGTGCTGGGCCCGGACGTTGGATTCGACCACCGGATGCCGGCCGCCTTCGATGTAGAAGGCGAGGCTGTCGTCGATCGTCGGACGACAGAAATTGCGGGTCATCGCCAGCTGCGCCAAAGCGGCGGCGACGTCGAGCTCGGCCAGCGCATCGGCAATGGCGCGCAGCCGGGTGTTCTCGGCAGCGACGGCGTCGGCGAGGCGGGTGAAGATCGTGGCTTCGATGGCGAGCGCAGCATCATGCGCCTTGGCGATGCGGCCTTCGAGCTCGGCCAGTTCCGCCGTGGTGAAGCGCATGGCATTGGCCATGGTCTGGCGGTGGATGAAGGTGTCGCGGTGCGGCGCCTCCAGCAGCTTGCCGCCATGCCCGGCGGGGACTTCGACGAAGTAGCCGAGCACCCCGTTATGGCGGATCTTCAGCGATTTGACGTCGGTCTCGTCGATCAGCCGGGCCTGCAGCGCCGCCACCACCTCGCGGGTTTCCGAGGCCAGCGCCCGTTCCGCATCGAGCGGCGCGTCATAGCCGCGCTTGACGAAGCCGCCGTCGCGGGCGAGCAGCGGTGGCTCATCGTCGATGGCTGCCGCCAGCTCGGCCGCCAGCGCAGCCGGCGCGTCGGCAAGGCGGGCGCCGATCGACCGGAGTTCAGCCGGCGGGCGATCGAGGGTGGCAAGGCGTTCGGCAAGCGCTATTGCCGCGGCGATGGCGCCGCCGGTGGCGCGGAGATCGCGCGGGCCACCACGGCCGAGCGCCAGCCGGGTCAGCGCGCGGGTGAGGTCGGGCACCGACTTCAGCTCGCCGCGCAGTCGTTGGGTCAGCAGGCCATCGCCGACGAGGCATTCGACCGCATCGAGCCGGGCATTGATCTGGTTCGCGTCGCAGAGCGGTGCCGCCAGCCGGCGGGCCAGGAGGCGCGAGCCCGGCGGGGTGACCGCCAGGTCGATCTCGTGCCGCAGCGAACCCTTCTCCTGGCCGCGCTGCGTTTCGAGCAGTTCGAGCGACACCCGGGTCGCCGCGTCGATCGCCATATGGGCGCTGAGGCGCTCCGCGGCAGGCGGCCGCAGGGCAACGGGCACACCCTTCTGGCTGTCCCTGATATAGTCGAGCAGCGCCCCGAGCGCGGCGCGGCCAGCGCGGGAATAGGCGGTGGGGTCGACTTCGCCGGCCGGGAAGGCGGCGGCGATCCGCTTGCCGGCGAGTTCGCTGTCGAAAGCTCCGGTGTCGAGATTGACCAGCGCCGCCTCGGGCAACGGGATCTTGGCACTGGACAGCGTGGCAAGCGTAGCTTCGGTGAGCAGCAGCTCGGCCGGAGCAATACGCGCCAGCTCGTCGGCCAGCGCGATGGCCGACACGTCGAGCACGGCGACCTCGCCGGTCGAGACGTCCGCCCAGGCCAGCGCAAAATCGGTCTCGCCGTGCCGCACCATGCTGAGCGCCGCGAGGTAGGCCGAGCCGCGGGGCGGCAGCAGGTCATCCTCGGTAATGGTGCCGCGGGTGACCAGACGCACCACGTCACGCTTCACCGGCGATTTCGAGCCGCGTTTCTTGGCCTCGGCAGGGTCTTCCACCTGCTCGCAGATGGCGACGCGGTGGCCGAGCCCGATCAGCTTCTTGAGATAATCCTGCGCCGCGTGGATCGGCACGCCGCACATCGGGATGTCCTGCCCCTGGTGCTTGCCGCGCTTGGTGAGCACGATGCCGAGCGCCTGGCTGGCGATCTCGGCGTCCTCGAAGAACATCTCGTAGAAGTCGCCCATCCGGTAGAACAGCAGGTACCCCGGATTGACCGCCTTGATCTCGAGGAACTGCGACATCATCGGCGTGATGGGCGCGCTCTCTAGGGCATTGGGGGCGGAATAGGGCGCTTGGTCCATCGGCTCGGCAGCAAAGACAGGGAGGCCGGGACGTTAGGGGGTTTGGCGGGAGCGGGCAACTGAGTCGGCGGCGCGGTCCACAATGAGGCGCCGGAGCGGGCCGACCCCCACCCTTGATCCCTCCCCCTAAGAAGGGGGCGGGAGACGATGGAACCGCGATGCTGGTGTGAGGGTCTCCCTCCACCTGTTTGTGGTGGTGGGGAGTGGGGTGGGGTTCAGCCCGCTCCGGCCCCCGGGGCTCCCTCAGTACCGATCGCTCGGATCCCGCACCGGCCGGTAGACGAAATCCGAAAACACCGCTGCCTTCGCCGTCCCATTCAGATCCGACGCCGCCATGCCGACGAACGCCCCGGTAAAGCTGCCATGCTCGGCGTGCCCGCCGCATTCGTCCGAGAGGATCGAGGCATCGAGCGTGCCGCCTACCGGCTGCCAGTTGCCGGCCGCCCTGGCGTCGCCCGCCGCATAGAAGAACTGCAGCTTCGGCCCGCGAATTTCGATCTTCAGCCGCACCGCGCCATCCTGTGGCAGCGGTACCGGCGCCGCGGGGTAGCTCAGCTTGCCGTCCGGGTGGCTGGCCAGCGAGCTCATGATCAGCAGCTCGCGCTTGCCGTCGGAGTGGGCGGTGACGGTGAGATAGTGGAAATTGTAGCGCCCATAATAACCCGTTATGCCGGCGAACTGCCGCTCGTCGACCGCTGCGAACTCGAGCGTCACTTCGGCATCGTAGGAGAAGTGCGTCTGCCGGCGCGCCACCAGCGCCTGCTCGAACCAGCTACCGATCGACTCGCGACCGAACAGCGTCAGCTTATTGCCGCCGACCGAGAAGATGCGCTCGGTCTCGGGCGTGCGCAGCCACTGGAAATCCGGGTGCAGCGTGTCGAACGAATAGCGTTGTTCGGCCCAGTATCGGGTGTCGTCGCGTGTGCCGGGGATCTCCACCTCGAGCGAGGGCACCGGGCCGTTCTTCACCCACAGCCAGTCGTCGGCGCCCCAATAGGCTTCCTGGATGCCGGTCTCGCGACCGAGCACGCAGCGGCGCTTCTGCGTCGTCGGCCGGCCCATCAGGTGGACGAGGAAGGTCTTGCCGTCAGGCGTCTCGACGAGGTCGCCATGGCCGGCCCGTTGCACGGCATTGAGCGGTGCGTCCTTGGCGGTAAGGATGTGCTTGATCGGATGGGTCTCGTACGGCCCGTCGATGGTGCGCGAGCGGGCGAAGGTGACGGCGTGCTCGTAGCCGGTGCCGCCCTCGGCGGTCAGCAGGTAGTACCAGGGCCGCCCGTCCTTGCCGTTGCGCTTGTAGAGATGCGGGCCCTCGACCAGCTTCAGGTCGGTGCCCTCAAAGATGTTCTTGATCGGGCCGACGAGCTTTCGCTGGGCGTGGTCGTATTCCTGCAGCGCAATGCCGGCAAACAGCAGCGGGCGGGTCCTATGGTCCCATAGCATGTTGACGAACCACTTCCGGCCATCGTCGTCATGGAACAGCGAGGGGTCGAACCCCGAAGAGTTCATGTAGACCGGATCGGACCACGGCCCTTCGATCGAGGGTGCGGTGACGAGGTAGTTATGCGCGTCCTTGAACGAGCCGTCCTTGCGCTTCACGTCGGTGTAGATGAGGAAAAACTGCTCGCCGTCATGGCTGAGGCAGGGCGCCCACACCCCGCACGAATCCGGATCACCGCGCATATCGAGCTGCGCCTTGCGACTCAGCGGCCGCGTCACCAGCTCCCAGTTGGCGAGATCCTTCGAGTGATGGATCTGCACGCCCGGGTACCACTCGAAGGTGGAGGTGGCGATGTAATAGTCGTCGCCGACCCGAAGGATCGAGGGATCGGGGTTGAAGCCGGGGAGGATGGGATTGCGGATGGTGGGCATGCGGTTGCTACTCGGTGTTTCAGTCGGGAAACCTCCCCCTCGACGGGGGAGGTAGCGAAGCTTGGCCGCAGGCCTAGCGCAGCTGGGTGGGGGTGTGCGGCGGGCAGGGAGCTTGCGGCTCCCCCCACCCTGGCTCTGCTAGGTCGCTGACGCTCCCGAGCGGCGCCACCCTCCCCGCGAGGGGGAGGGTGAAGAAGCGGCTCACACGAACCGGTTGACCAGGTTCTCGAGATATTCCTGCTGGCCGGAGCGGGGTTCGGGATTGATGTTGTCCGCTTCCACCCACTGGGCGATCTGCTCGAGCGTGCGCTCGCCCTTCAGCATCGCGGCGGCGCCCTTCTCGTTCCAGCCGGCGTAGCGCGCGTCCTGCGCCCTGTCGAAGGTGCCGTCCTCGATCATCGCGGCGGCGGCCTTCAGGCCGCGGGCCAGCACGTCGAGGCCGCCGACATGGCCATAGAGCAGGTCGACCGGTTCGATCGACTGGCGCCGCACCTTGGCGTCGAAGTTGAAGCCGCCCTTGCCGAGGCCGCCGGCCTTGAGGATCTGGTAGAAGGCGAGCGCCATCTCTCCGGGGTTGTTGGGGAACTGGTCGGTGTCCCAGCCCGACTGCAGGTCGTTGCGGTTGGCATCGACCGAGCCGAGCAGGCCATGCGAGGCGGCGACCGCCAGTTCGTGCTCGAAACTGTGGTTGGCGAGGAAGGCGTGGCCGACCTCGATGTTGCACTTCACCTGGCTTTCGAGCCCGTATTTGGCGAGGAAGCCGTACACCGTCGCGACGTCGAAATCGTACTGGTGCTTCGAGGGTTCCTGCGGCTTGGGCTC
>JAEUMC010000265.1 GCA_016793415.1 Devosia sp.
CGGGGTGAGGATCAGCGACGAAGAGACCGATTATCTCTGCGCCGCGGCGAGCGAGTATTTCGTCAAGCCGGTGACGCGGGCCGACATCGTCTGGACCTATGCCGGGGTACGGCCGTTGTTCGATGATGGCGCCAGCGCCGCCCAGGAAGCGACCCGCGACTACGTGCTGAAGACCGAAGGCGAAGCCGGCAACGGGCCGCTGATCAACATCTTCGGTGGCAAGCTGACGACGCATCGGCGGCTCAGTGAGCAGGTGGTCGACAAGATCGACGGCTTGATCGGCCGGAAGGGGCCGCGCTGGACGAAGGGCGCGCATCTGCCGGGCGGTGACTTTCCGCCGACCGCGTTCGATGCCGAAGTCCGGAAACTCGCGGCGAAGAAAGCCAACCTCGATCCGGCCTTCATCCGCCGGCTGGTGCGGGCTTATGGCACGCTGGCGGCCGAGGTGCTGGGCGATGCAACCAGCACTGCCGAACTCGGCCAGCATTTCGGCACCACGCTTTACGCGCGCGAGGTGGATTACCTGATGGATCGGGAATGGGCGCGGACCGCCGACGACGTGCTGTGGCGGCGGTCCAAGCAGGGGCTGAAATTCAACGGCAACGAGAAGGCGGAACTGGCCAGGTACATGGCCGAACGCCTCGCTGAAATGGGGAAGAGACAATGAGCGGCAACATCCTCGCGATCGACCAGGGCACCACGTCCAGCCGGGCGATCGTCTTCGACGAGCACCAGAAGATCGCCGGGCTCGGCAAGATGGAGTTCACCCAGCATTTTCCCCAGGACGGTTGGGTCGAGCACGTGCCGGAGGAAATCTGGGCGACCGCCTTGTGGAGCGCCAAGACGGCAATCAAGAAGGCCGGCATCAAGGCCAGCGAGATCGCGGCGATCGGCATCACCAACCAGCGCGAGACCACCATCGTCTGGGATCGGAAGACCGGCAAGGCGATCCACAATGCCATCGTCTGGCAGGACCGGCGCACCGCAAAACTCTGCGAGAAGCTGAAGAAGGCCGGGCACGAGAAGCTGGTTAGCAAGAAGACCGGGCTGCTGCTCGACCCGTATTTCACCGCTACCAAGCTCGCCTGGATCCTCGACAACGTGCCGGGCGCCCGCAAGCGGGCGGAAAAGGGCGAACTCGCGTTTGGCACGGTCGACAGCTACCTGATCTGGCGGCTGACCGGCGGCGCCAGCCATGTCACCGACATCACCAATGCCAGCCGCACACTGCTGCTCAACATCAAGACCGGCGCCTGGGACGATGACCTGCTGCAGCTGTTCCGCATCCCGCGCGCCATCCTGCCGGAGGTGAAGGACAATGCCGACGATTTCGGCATGACCGACCCCGAAGTGTTCGGCGTGGCGCTGCCGATCTACGGCGCCGCCGGCGACCAGCAGGCAGCGACCATCGGGCAGGCCTGCTTCGCCCCCGGCATGCTGAAATCGACCTATGGCACCGGCTGTTTTGCCCTGCTCAACACCGGCACCGACATGGTGCGCTCGAAGAACCGGCTGCTGACCACCATCGCCTATCGGCTCAACGGCGAGACCACCTACGCGCTCGAAGGCGCCATCTTCATCGCCGGAGCATCGGTGCAGTGGATGCGCGACATGCTGAAGATCTTCGAGAAGAGCGGCGATGCCGGGGCGCTGGCGGCCAAAGCCGACCCGACGCAGAATGTCTACCTGGTGCCGGCGTTTGTCGGGCTGGGCGCACCGTGGTGGGATTCGGCGGCACGCGGCTCGCTCACCGGGCTGACCCGCAATACCGGGCCGGCGGAGCTGGCGCGGGCGGCGCTCGAATCGGTCAGCTACCAGACGCGCGACCTGATCGACGCCATGCGCAAAGACTGGAAGGGCGCCCACGATACGGTGCTGCGGGTGGATGGCGGCATGGTCGCCTCGGATTTCACCATGCAGTTCCTCGCCGATATCCTGAACACGCCGGTGGACCGCCCGACCATCCTCGAGACCACTGCCCTCGGCGCCGCGTGGCTCGCAGGCTGGAAGGCCGGAGTATGGCCGGACCAGAAGGGCTTTGCCGAACGCTGGGCCCTCGATCGGCAGTTTGCGCCGCGCATGGACGAGGGCGAGCGGACACGGAAGCTGAAGGGCTGGCGCGACGCGGTGCGGCGGACGCTGAGCAGCAGCTGAACCGAACAGCCGGCGCGTGCGGCCCCCCACCCCTGTCCCCTCCCCGGGGAGGGAGACCCAAACACTGACATCTCGGTTTGTCGTCTCCCTCCCCCTTGCGGGGAGGGATCAAGGGTGGGGGTCGGCTTTGTCACCGGCGGTGCGTAACTATCGCCAGGCCTCGAACGGCCCGCCGGCAATGAACGCCCAGTATGTGCGGTATTTGCTGGTGCGGTTGGCCGGCACCGTCGCGACTGCCAGCCCGAATTCCTGGAACTTGGTGGAGAGCAGTGTGTCGCGATGCGCAGGTGACGCGAGCCAACCGCTGATCGCCTGGTCGAGCGTCGATTGCCCGCCCGCAACGTTCTCGCCCACCGCGCCATCATAACCGGCGGCGGTAACGCGCTGGCGCAGCGTGACCCCGAGATCGTGCGACAGCGTATCCTTGGCGGCCATCAGGTTGGCCTGCGAACGAGCGGCATTCTCAAGCTGGATGTTGTAGCGCAGCGGCGGCTTGCCGGCAGCGGCACGGGTACCATTGATCGCCGCCATGATGCCGCCCTGGGTCAGTTGGATCGGGGCGACGGCCGTGGTGCTGCCCTGCGGCTTGGCCGGCGGGACCACCGAAGTGCAGGCGGACAGCAATGACAGGGAAGCGAGGAGGAGAAGACCGCTGCGCAGAAGCGTCATAGGCGAGTGTTCCAGTGCGAAGGCGGCGGCAGAAGCGCGCCAATCGTGGCGTTGCAATGGCGTTGCAGCGCCGCGTTCCACACGGTTGCGCGAGCCGAGGCGAACTACAAGGCATTTGACTCTAATTAAGCATGATTTTGCAAAGCGCTGGCTGACCCCAGCGCAAGCGCGCACCCTTCGCTTGCAGCTCAGGGGGCTCGCATCATGCTCGACCAGGAAATCGACCATTTTGACGTCCGCGCCATGACCCGGCACGAACTGGCGCGCCACGCCCATTACGCGCGCAACATGCTGTTCGCGGCGAGTGCGGCGTCGCTCAGCATCCTAGGCGCCGGCGCCTTCTTCCTCAGCCTGCTGTTGTAGCGGGGCCCCGGCCCCGGCCCACAGCGCGGCGAGGACCAGCGCCACTGAGGTGAGCGCCGCAATCGCAAAACCCCAATCGCGATAGGCGCCGGCCAACCAGGCGAGCGGCAGCAGCAGCACCACATTCATGCCGACATAGAGCAGCGTCGCCTTGAGATGCGAGCCGAAGCGGCGCTGCAGCGCCTGGTAGGCGTGGCGCTTGTGGCCCTCCCAGAACCGCTCGCGGCGCAGCATGCGGCGCACCAGCGTGGTGAGGCTGTCCGCCAGGAACAGGCCGGCGAGGATCAACCACTGCCACGGGGTGAGCCAGAAGCTCAGCATGGTGGTCAGCGCGAAGAACGCCAGCATCAATCCGAGATAAGTGCTGCCCGCATCGCCCATGAAAATCCTGGCCGGAGGCCAGTTGAGGACGAGGAAGCCCAGGCAGGCGGCAGCGAGACCGAGCATCCACCACAGCCGCGGATCGTCAATGATGCCGGGCTCGAACAGGTAGGCGAGCAGCGCCGCGCCAGCGAGGAGGAAGATCGCCTCCGACGCCGCAAGACCGTCGATGCCGTCCATGAAGTTGAAGAGGTTGATCCACAGCGCTCCGCCCAGCGTCAGCACCACCAGCAGCACCGATTCCGGCACTGGCAGGCCGAGCTGGTCGATCGGCAGCACCGCGACGATGGCGCCCATCAACAGGACCTGCGCGCCCAGCCGCCAACGGGCGGCGATCGGACGCTTGTCGTCGGAATAGCCGATGAAGGCGAGGAGGATACCGGCCATGATCACCGGCACGCCGAGCCAGGGCAGCAGCAGCGCCATCAGCAGCCCGGCGATCGAGCCGCCGGCAACAATGCCGACACCGCCGCCACCGGGCGTGGGGGCGACGTGCGACGAGCGACCGTTCGGCTGCTGCATCAGCCCGAGCTTGCCGGCCCGGCGCATGATGAACCAGGTGGTGAGGAACGAGACGAGCGCCGCAGTGGCAGCAATGGCAAGGCCGAGAGTGGGCATGAGCGCTCCGGGTGATGGGAGCTTACCGTTAGCCGCGCGAACCTATGCGAGCAAGTGACGGGAGACGGCCTCCAGGCCGGCGCGGGCTGCCCCCCACCCCTGTCCCCTCCCCGCAAGGGGGAGGGCGACCCTCACACTGGCATCGCGGTCCTATCGTCTCCCTCCCCCTTGCGGGGAGGGATGAAGGGTGGGGGTCC
>JAEUMC010000292.1 GCA_016793415.1 Devosia sp.
CACGCTCATGATGTCGTTGACCTGCACCTTGTCATTGAGCGGCACCCCGAATGCTATGGGGGCATAGCTTTCCGCCTTCAGCTTGTCGGCATTGCCGATCACCAGGTCGACCTCGGCCATGTCGCCAAACGAGCGTGCCTCGGTCTGCGCGGCGCAGCCGGTGACGATGATGCGGCGCTCGGGATTGTCGCGCTTGGCCTTGCGGATGGCTTGCTTGGCCTGCCGAACCGCTTCCGAGGTGACGGCGCAGGTATTGATGATGATGGTGTTGTCGAGCCCGGCCTTTTCCGCCTCGGCCTTCATCACTTCGCCTTCATAGGCGTTGAGGCGACAGCCGAAGGTCAGCGTTTCGATCGACATCAGGCCGAAACCTGCGCCGAAGAATCCTGGTCGCGCCGCCAGGTGCCGGTGAAGGGCTCGAAGCTGCCGGAGAACTCGAACTCGGCCGGGCCGGTGAGCAGCACATGGTCGTCGGCGCGCCACTCGATGACGAGATCGCCGCCGGGGAGCGTTACCGTGGCCTTGCGGCCGGTGCGGTGGGTGCGGGCGCCGTTGACCAAAGCCGCGCAGGCGGCGGTGCCGCAGGCGCGAGTGAGGCCGGCGCCGCGTTCCCAGGTCCGGAGGATAATGTGGTCGGGCGCCACCACCTGGGCGATCGAGATATTGGCGCGCTCGGGAAAGATCGGGTGGTTCTCGAGCAGCGGGCCGAAGCGATCGAGCGCGTAGTTGCCGACATCGTCCTCCACCCAGAAGGTGGCATGCGGGTTGCCCATCGAGGCAACCGACGGGGTGTGGAGGATCGGCGCATCGATCGGCCCGATCTGCAGCTCGATGCCGGTGGTGTCGTAGAACTCCTCGGCCAGCGGGATCTCGTCCCAGCCGAAGCGCGGCTTGCCCATGTCGACGGTGATAAGACCATCCGGGTGCTCGTCGCCGGTGAGAATGCCGGCGAGCGTTTCGAAGACGAAGTGCTTTTGTCCCGTCTCGGCGCTCAGCGCCTGGACGACGCAGCGCATGCCGTTGCCGCAGGCCTGGGCCAGCGAGCCATCGGAGTTGATGATCTCGATATAGTGGGCAGTGCCGGGGGTGCGCGGATCATGGATGGCCATGATCTGATCGTACCTGGTGGCCGGGTCGGCATTGAGGGCGACGGCCGCCGCCGGGGTGACGCGATCGGCGCGACCGCGCATGTCGGCGACGATGATCTCGTTGCCGAGCCCGTTCATCTTGAGGAATGGGGCGGTGGACATGGGCGTGACCTGCTGGGTCTCAGTTGAGGCTGTATATGGCGGAACTGACGTGAAATTGCCAGTGGCGGGGGTGAGGGTCCAATTTTCGGCGCGCGCTGCCCCACCCCACCCAGTTCCGCTTGGCCCCCGCCGACGCCGGAGCCAAGCTGCACTACCCTCCCCATCGAGGGGAGGGAAGGGGCCAGTGCACCGGACAGGCCACCGCGTCTCCCTCCCCTCCTGATGGGGAGGGATCAAGGGTGGGGTGGGGCCAGATGCGCCGGCGGTTGTGTCAGGCGCGAACCCGCGCCGCCAGATGCGCCAGAAGCGGCTTCAGTTCCGGCGGCGGCGCCTGCTCGATGCGG
The DNA here is from genome assembly GCA_016793415.1 of Devosia sp. Lineage (GTDB taxonomy): Bacteria > Pseudomonadota > Alphaproteobacteria > Rhizobiales > Devosiaceae > Devosia_A. Next base: position 1,595 of record JAEUMC010000292.1, read on the forward strand.
CGGTAGTTGCGGCCGTCCACCGTGCGATCGACCAGTTTGGCCTCGAACATGGCGCGGCGGAGCAGCGCGTGATCGCCAAACTCATGCCAGTCGCGCAACAAGCTGCTGATCTCGCGCTCGCTGTAGCTGGTTTCAGGCGGCAGGCGCGCCCACAGCACCCACAGGCAGAGCAACTGCAGGTTGAAGCGGGCCGGCCAGCTTTGCAGCACGCCACCGTCGTCGAAATAGCGCGCCGCCTTCTCGACCTGGCTGAGATCGGCGGGCGGCGTTGGTTCGGCAGCGGCGGCCAGGCGGCCGGCGGTTCCCGCATCGGCGCGGAGGTGCTGGTAGTTCGCGAACCCTGCCGCTTTGGCGA
>JAEUMC010000293.1 GCA_016793415.1 Devosia sp.
CGCGGCCGAACTGACATTGACGATGCCGCCGCCCTGGCCGCCATGCTTGGTGGACATGCGCCGGACCGCCGCGCCGGCGCAGAGGATCGAGCCGGTAACGTTGACGGCGAAGATGCGGTTGATCCGCTCGGCATCCAGCGCGTCGACGCGCGAGGAAGTAGCGATGGTGCCGGCATTGTTCACCAGCCCGGCGACCCGCCCCATTCGATCGGCGGCGCGGAAGATGTGCTCGACATCCTCGGCGATGCTGACATCGCCGCGCACCGCCACCGCCTCGCCACCGCGCGAGTGGATCTGGGCGCACACCGCCTCGGCGGCGGCGACATTGCCGGCATAGTTCACCACCACGCCGTAGCCGCGTGCTGCGGCCAGACGACATACGGCAGCTCCGATGCCACGGCTGCCGCCGGTGACGACAAGTACTTTATCGGACATGCGGTCCCTCCCTTGAGAGGCGACTGTACGGCCCGGGCCACGAATGCAAAAGGCGGAACTGGTGTTCCGCCTTGCAACTTTGGAGCGATGTGCGGCGGATCAGTTGCCGCCGAAGATATCGCCGAGCAGGTCCACCAGGGTACGCCGCGGACGCTCAGCCTGTGGCTGTTCCATCGGCTGCAGCGGCTGCTGCTCCATGCCCGGCTGGGTCATGGCGCCCGGCAGTTCGGCAACCGGGATGCCCTCATGGGCCTTGGTCATGAACTGGCTCCAGATCTCCACCGGCACGTTGCCGCCCGAGAGCTTGGTGCCGACATCGTCGTCGTTGCCGAGCCAGACACCGGCGACCATGCGGGCGGTATAGCCGACGAACAGCGCGTCGCGGGCCTTCTGGCTGGTGCCGGTCTTGCCGGCCATCGGCCAGCCATTGAGCTGGGCCCGCTTGCCGGTGCCGATCTCGACCGCCGCATGCAGCATGTCGTTCATCTCGGCGACGATGTTGGGCTCGATCACCCGGCCCGGACCAGCCGCCACCGCGTCGTAGAGCACCTTGCCGTCGGCCGTTTCGATACGGGTGATGACGTTGGCGATGACGCCGATGCCGCCATTGGCGAAGGGTGCATAGGCCGCGGTGAGCTCGAGCAGCGAGACTTCCTGGGTGCCGAGCGCGATCGAGGGCACCGCCTGCAACGGCGAGGAAATGCCCATGCGCATCGCCGCTTCCACCACCTTGTCGGGGCCGACATCGTTGGCGAGCAACGCCGAGACGGTATTGCGCGACAGCGCCAGCGCCTGGCGCAGCGTCATGTCGCCGCCATACTTGCCGTCGGCGTTGGAGGGCTGCCAGCCGTTGATGTCGATCGGACCGTCGGTGGCGATGGTGTCGGGGGTGTAGCCCTTCTCCATGCCAGCGAGATAGACGAACGGCTTGAAGGTCGAGCCGGGCTGGCGGCGCGCCGTGACGGCACGGTTGTACTGGCTCGCCTGGTAGTCGACGCCGCCGACCAAGGCCCGCACCGAGCCATCGACATCCATCGCCACCAGGGCGCCCTGGGTAAAGGCCTTGTCCTTGCCGTACTTGGCGACGGCTTCCTTGACCACGAACTCGGCCTCCTTCTGGAGATCCCAGTTGATGGTGGTGTGGACGATCACGTCCTGCTTCACCTCGCCCAGATAGGCGGTCATCAGGCTTTCGACCCAGTCGGCGACATAGGACTCGCCGCCCACCACCTTGGTGCGCACCGTCTGGTTGGGGTCGATCGCCGCGGCCTTGGACTCGGCCGGGGTGATGTAGCCTTCCTTGGCCATGGCGGCGAGCACCAGGCCCTGGCGGGCCTTCACCGCATCGGCATTGCCTTTGGGGTTGAGCCGCGAGGGCGCCTGGAGCGAGCCGGCCAGCATCGCCGCCTCGCCCAGCGACAGGTTGCGCGCCGATTTGCCGAAATAGCGCTGCGACGCCGCCTCGATGCCGTAGGACTCGTGGCCGAAGAACATGCGGTTGAGATAGAGGTCGAGGATATCGTCCTTGCTATAGTTCTGCTCCAGCCAGACGGCGAGCAGCGCTTCCTGCACCTTGCGGCCCAGCGTCTGGTCTGGGG
>JAEUMC010000295.1 GCA_016793415.1 Devosia sp.
GCCGCTCGCGAGCGGCGCGGATGGCGGTCGAACCGGACGAGGTGTAGGTGACGATGGCGGCGAGGTCGAGCGTCTCGGCGACCTGGCGGGTCGCCGCGGAGATGGCGTCGGCAGCGGTTGCCTCCGGCTCGGCGGCCTGGGCGCGGATGATGCCGCGATAGTTCGGATCACCTTCGACGGCGACGGCAACCTTGTTCATCATTGCCACGGCTTCGACCGGATACTGGCCCGAGGCGCTTTCGGCCGACAGCATCACCGCGTCGGCGCCTTCGAACACGGCGATCGACACGTCGGAGACCTCGGCGCGGGTCGGCACCGGCGAAGTGATCATCGATTCCAGCATCTGGGTGGCGACCACCACGGGCTTGCCGTAGCGGCGGGCGATGCGGATCATGCGCTTCTGCAGGCCGGGGACCTGCTCGAGCGGCATTTCGACGCCGAGGTCGCCGCGCGCCACCATGAAGGCGTCGCAGAGCTTGATGATCTCTTCGAGCCGCTCGACCGCCTGCGGCTTTTCGATCTTGGCCATGACGCCGGCGCGGCCCTGGACGATCTTGCGGATATCGATGATGTCTTCGGGGCGCTGCACGAAGCTCACGGCGATCCAGTCGGCTTCCGCCTCGAGGCCCTTCAGCAGGTCGGCGTGATCCTTCTCGGTCAAGGCGCCCATCGGCAGCAGCGTGTCGGGCAGGCTGACGCCCTTCTTGTCGCTCAGCTTGCCGCCGTAGATCACCTCGGTTTCGACCTGACCGCCGCCGACCTTGGTGGCCTTGAGCTGCAGCTTGCCGTCATCGAGCAGCAGGCGATCGCCCACCGAGACGGATTCGAGGATTTCTGGGTGCGGCAGGAACACGCGCTCGACCGTGCCGGGGGTCTCGGAGCTGTCGAGGGTGAACTTGGCGCCTGCCACCAGTTGCACGGCGCCTTCGGCGAAGCGGCCGACGCGGAGCTTGGGGCCCTGCAGGTCGACCAGGATGCCGATCGGGTGGTGCAGCCGCGCCTCGACATTGCGGATGTAGCCGACGGTCTGCTTCAGCAGGTCATGGCTGGCATGGCTCATGTTGATGCGGAAGACGTCCGCACCGGCGCGCGCCAGCTTCTCGATCGTGGCTTCGTCGTTGGACGCGGGGCCCAGGGTGGCGACGATCTTCACGCGTCTCAAGCGTCTCATTCGGAATCTGCACCTTCATCAGTAGGAGTGTCGTCGGCCGGCTGGTCGCCGCCGTCGGTCGGCATGTCGCCTTCGAGTGGCACTGTTTCGCCGGTGGCGTCGGTGTCGCCGCTTACGACCTCGCCATCGGTCAGCTGCAGCGTCCAGTCGCTGCGGTTATTGGTATCGACTTCGAAGAAGCCGGTGCGTTCGTAGCCGCGCGCCAGACAATCCTCAACACCGAAGATGGTGAAGGTCTCGTCGCGGGTGCACATGAACACGCTGCCGTCCCAGGCGCCGCCGCTGACATCGTCGGCGGCGTAGACGTAGTAGTAGCGGCGCGCTTCGAGGTTGCCGCGATAGATGGTGACGCAATTGTCGGGCTCGGCCACCCACCAGCCTTCCGATTGCCAGCCCTTTTCGGCGCGATAGCCGAAGGCGACGGACACCTTGTTGGCGGTCTCGTTACAGACGCGGAAGCTGCCTTCGCCGGTTTCGGCTGCAGCAGCGGGATCGGCGGGAGCCTGCGATTGCGCCTGCGCCGAAGCGGCGCTGAGCGGCGCGTCGGCGCGCGGCAGGAAGATCCAGATGGCGATGGCAATGAACGCGGCAGCGAGCACACCAGCGATGGCCAGGATGTAGCGCAATGGACCGTCCGGGTTGGATTGCCTGAAATCGTTTGCAGCGCGCGAGGTGTTTGTGCTCAGCGCTCCGCCCGCTGTCAATCGGTAAACGCGGCTTTTGTCGGAATTACGAAACCCCGGGGGCAAGCGATGTGGATTGCTGTCCGAATAGGCTTGAACGGGCGTCGACGAACGGGTTGAACGGGGGCCGAAACGAAAAGGAATTCGACTATGGCAACCGTCTCCCCCGATAGCGTCGCCCAGGACCAGATCAAGGCCTTCATCGAGCGCATCGAGCGACTCGAGGAAGAAAAGGCCGCCATCGCCGGCGATATCAAGGAAGTCTACGCCGAGGCCAAGGGCAACGGCTTCGACACCAAGGTGCTGCGCAAGATCGTGTCGATCCGCAAGCAGGATCACAACGAGCGCATGGAGCAGGAAGCCCTGCTCGAGCTCTACCTCACCGCGCTGGGCATGGCGGCGGCGCCCAGCGAAGACGAATAAAGACGCACTTGCGTGCTTGAGAAAAGAGGCCGCCGATCGGGCGGCCTCTTTGTTTTTGTTTGTTATTGGCCAGGCCTCCGTCATTGTCGGCTCTCGACGTCGAAGGGTATGGGCGCGGCATGATCGCGCGGGGCAGGGCCTGAGCATGCGACACGCGACACCGCTGGACGGGCGCTACGACTACGTCATCATCGGCGGCGGCACGGCAGGGTGCGTGCTCGCCAACCGGCTGAGCGAAGACCCGCGGCGGCGCGTGCTGCTGCTTGAGGCCGGCGGCAGCGACACCTATCCGTGGATCCAGATCCCGGTCGGCTATCTCTACTGCATCAACAATCCGCGCACCGACTGGATGATGCGAACCGAGGCGGAGCCGGGGCTCAACGGGCGGGTGCTCGCCTATCCGCGCGGCAAGTCGCTGGGCGGCTGCACCTCGATCAACGGCATGATCTACATGCGCGGCCAGGCCGGA
>JAEUMC010000306.1 GCA_016793415.1 Devosia sp.
AGCAGCACCGACACGATCTTCTGGCCGGCCGGAGTCTGCAACTCGCCGCGCTCGGAGAGGATCTGCATGACGATGGCGGTCGAGGTCAGCACGAACCCCATGCCGGCGACGAACGCCACTGGCGGCGCCAGGCCAAGCAGAAAGATGCCCGCCAGCGTCAGCAGCAGGCCGCACAGGCCCACCTGCATGATGCCGAGCCCGAAGATCTCCTTGCGCAGCCCCCAGAGCTTGGCCGGCTCCATCTCGAGCCCGACAATGAACAGGAACAGCACCACGCCCAGTTCAGCCGCGTGCAGCACGGCCTGCGGATCGCCCACGAGGCCGAATCCGAACGGCCCGACCGCCAGCCCTGCCGCCAGGTAGCCGAGCACCGAACCCAGCCCCAGCCGTCGGAACAGCGGCACCGCAATGACCCCGGCCCCCAGCAGCGCAACGATCTGCACCAGGTCGACCCCGCCATGCGAAGCCACCTCTGCTGCATGCGCCACTGCTTCGCCGGCCATCGCTCACCTCAATCAGAAATCGGAAGGGGTTTAGCGTGAGGCTTGCGTATGACAGCGTCAAGGCTGGCTTTATGGGGAGGTGGAACGCGCTTGGGCGCGGGCTGGCATCCTGGCGGGAAGAGCACCCCCCACCCTGTCCCTCCCCCGCAAGGGGGGAGGAGACCAAAACACCGGCGTCAGTGAGAGCGTCTCCCTCCCCCTTGCGGGGAGGGGACAGGGGTGGGGGTGGCGCGCGTCGCTATATCTAGGTCGCCGACGCAGGCTTGGGCGCGCGCTCTTGTTTCCTGCGGGGAGTCTTCGCCGGCTCCGGCGGCGCTGCCTTGGGTTCCGCTGCGTCGGCATCCCGGCTCGCCTTCTGCGCCACCAGCCGCCGCAGCTTGCGTGGCGCCACGGTGCGGGTAGGCAGGATGTGCGTCACGATCGAATAGAGCACCAGCAGCGAGGGCACCGCGATCAGGCCGCCGACCGGCCCCCAGGCCCAGATCCAGAAGGTCAGCGACAGGAAGATCATGAACGGGTTGATCGTCATCGTCCGGCCGAGCAGGTTCGGAGTGACGAAGTTGCCCTCGATGAAGTTGATGCCGAAATAGAGCGCCATCGGGAGCAATCCGCCGATCAGCTCGCCGGTGGTGCCGAGTCCGACGAGGAACAGCACCAGCGCCATGAACGCCTGCCCGATGAACGGGATGTAGTTGAGCACCGCCGCCATGGCGCCCCAAAGCAGCGGCGAGGGCAGCCCCACCGCCCAGGTCATCAGCGTCACCACGGCCCCGACCCCCAGGTTCACCGTGGAGATGGTGAGCAGGTATTTCGACACCTTCTGCTCGACATCGCGAAACACGTGCGCGGTGCGCCAGCGCATGCGTCGGCTGACGCACAGCGACAGCGTCGCAATGCGGATGCTGTCGCGGGTGGCGAGGAAGAAGTAGAGCGACACGAGAAACACGCCGATCTGCGCAAGGATCGCCGGCGCCAGCATGGCGATACCGGTAACGGTCGAGCCGTCCTCGACCCGCACCTCCATCGTCGCGCCGCCGCCGAGCACGCCCTTGATCTGCTCCTGCAGCGCCCCGATCGCCGCGATCGGCTCCTGCCAGTTGGCCAGTTCGGACTGGATGCGATCCCATACCACCGGGATGCGCTCCGCCCACTCGCTCAACGGCCCGTAGAACAGCGCCCCGCCAACGATGATGATGACGATGAACAGCAGCACCACCACACCGGCCGACAAAGCTTCGGGGACGCCGCGCTGTTCCAGGAGGTCCGCGACCGGTCCGAACATCAGCCCCACGGTGATGGCGAGGAACAGCGGCGCCAGCACCACCTGCGCCTCGCGGACCGCAACGAAGGCGACGATCACGCCCATGGTGACGATGGCGAACTGGGCGGCGTTACCGAGCACCCGTTCGAAGTTGGTCCGCTGGATATCTTTGATCAGCCCCTGGCGGGGCCGTGACGCTGCAGCTTTGCGCAAGGATGTGTCCCTCTGTCGGCCAGCCTAAACGCACCGCCAACCGGGATGTTCCGCCCGTCGACGGGCGCACTTGAGCCGAATAACATGCCGCCGGAATCAATCTCTCAGGGGCTCGCGCTAAACCCATGGCACGCAAGATCATTATCGACACCGACCCGGGCCAGGACGACGCCGTCGCCATCCTCATGGCACTCGCCTCGCCCGCCGATTTCGACATTCTCGGCATCGTCGCGGTCGCCGGCAATGTCAGCCTCGCGCAGAACGCCCGCAACGCGCTCAAGGTGGTCGAACTCGCCGGCCGCAAGGACATCGCCGTCTATGCCGGCTGCGAGCGCCCGATGCGCCGCACCCTCGTCACCGCCGAGCATGTGCACGGCGAGACCGGCCTCGATGGCCCCGACCTGCCGCTGCCCAAGCTGCAGATCGAGGATCAGCATGGCGTCGACTTCATCATCGACACGCTGATGACGCACGAAGCCGGCACGGTGACGCTCGCAACCCTCGGGCCGTTGACCAATGTTGCCATGGCCATGATCAAGGAGCCGCGGATCATCGGCCGCATCCAGGAAATCGTCATGATGGGCGGTGGCTACTTCGAGGGTGGCAACATCACCCCGGCCGCCGAGTTCAACATCTATGTCGATCCCGATGCCGCCGATGTGGTGCTGCGCTCGGGTGTGCCGATCGCCATGCTGCCGCTCGACGTCACCCACATGATCCTCTCGACGCCCGACCGGCTGCAGAAGATCCGGGCGCTCGGCAACAAGGCCGGCGAAGCCGT
>JAEUMC010000316.1 GCA_016793415.1 Devosia sp.
CGGCCCGGTCTATTTCATCCGTGCGCTGCGCGATTATGGCCTCAAGGCCACCGCCGCCGATGTCGGCCGCACCTGGCTGAACTATGCCGCCGAAGAGCACGGCATGTACTGGTGGGGTGGCTTCGGCAACTCCACCGAGCACACCGCCTACAAGAACCTCAAATCCGGCATGGAGGCGCCGGAGTCCGGCTCCATCGCTACCAACGGCACCACCGTCGCCGAACAGATCGGCGGCCAGATCTTCATCGACAGCTGGGGCTGGGTGAACCCCGGCAATCCTCAGCGCGCTGCCGCGATGTCGGCCATGGCTGCTTCCGTCGCGCATGACGGCGACGGCCTCAACGGCGCCCGTTTCTGCGCCGCCGCCATCGCCCAGGCGTTCGTCGCCAAATCCATCGACGAGATCGTCGAGACCGGCCTTTCCACCATCGACGCCAGTTCGACCTATGCCCGCGTGGCGCGCGCCGTGATCGACTTCCACAAGGCCAATCCGTCCGACTGGCGTCTCTGCCGCGACATGCTCACCGCCGAGTGGGGCTATGATCGCTACCCCGGCGTCTGCCACATCATCCCCAATGCCGGCGTCACCATCATGGCCATCCTCTATGGCGCGGGCGAACTGACCCGCACCGCCGAGATCGCCACCATGGCCGGCTGGGATACCGACTGTAACGCCGGCAATGCCTGCGCCATCGTCGGCACCTTTCAGGGCGTGCAGCCGAGCTGGGACAAGTATCGCAAACCGATCAACGACTTCGTCATCGCCTCGGGGGTCATCGGCACGCTCAACGTCGTCGACATCCCGAGCTTTGCTCGCGAACTGACCGTGCTGGCGCTCCGCCTTGACGGCAAGGAGCCGCCGGCGCTGTGGGTCGAGGATTTCGAGCGCCGCGGCGTCCGCTTCGACTTCGATGCGCCGGGCGCCACCCATGCCTTCCGCACCGAGCCGTTCAACCAGATCGAAGTGAAGGCCGCCACCGACAAGCAAGGGCCGAACTCGCGCGGTGCGCTCGAAGTGCTGCTCGATCGGCTCGAGCGCGGGCAGGGCGGCCGCATCTTCTGGAAGCCGTTCTACCGTCGCGCCGACTTCGACGACGAGCGCTACCGCCCGATGTTCACCCCGCTCGCCGATGCCGGCCAGACGGTGAAGTTCAAGCTGCAGCTCGACCCATGGAACGGCGACGGCAACCTCCGCGTCGCGCCCTATGTCCGCCGCGCCATCTCCGGCGAGATCGTCGAAACCGGCGCCTGGCATGTCCCGAGTTCGGCAGGCTGGCAGGACTATGAGTTCACCATTCCCGAGGGCGACGAAGCCATCGACGAGATCGGCGTGCTGGTCGAGTACTTTGGCCGCCTCAAGTTCCTCGGCCGGCTCTACCTCTCGGAGTTCTCGGTGTCGGGCAAAGGCAAGCTCGGCATCGACCCGAAAACCGAGAAGCAGGAATGGGGCGGCATCACCCGCTTCACCTGGAACCGCGGCCACTGGTCGCTGCAGGATGGCGTCATCCACGCCCACACCGCCGAAGACGCCGACGCCTGGACCGGCAACGGTTACCTGCGCGACGTGACGGTCACCGCCGACCTCACCCCATTGGCCGGCAAGTCGCATCTGGTCGCCGCCCGCGTCCAGGGGACGAGCCGGTTCTACGCGGCCGGCTTCCAGGACGGTGAGGCGGTCATTCTCAAGCAGGATCACGGCACCACCGTGCTGACCCGGACCCCGTTCGCTGCAAAGCCGGGCGAGGTGCACAAGTTGGCGCTGACGGTGGTCGGCGACAAGCTGACCTTGTCGATCGACGGTAAAGAGGTCGTCACCGCGACTGACGGCCAGTTCCGCTACGGCCAGGCCGGTTTGCGCATGGCTTCGGCCGGGCGGATGACGGTGGCGCGGCTGGAAGTGGTTGAGCTCTGATGCTGGTGCGCGTGGCCTCCCCCCTCCCAACCTCCCCCACAAGGGGGGAGGTGTGTGCCGGTGCGTGGGGCACCATAGCGCCAACAACTCGATCGGCACCTCCCCCCTTGTGGGGGAGGTTGGGAGGGGGGAGCCACACGCTGTGACCATCCCCTTCAACCCCCTCGCCACCGGCCCGCTCGATGGCATCCGCGTCATCGATTTGAGCCGCCTCGTCGCCGGCAATATGCTGAGCCTGCAGCTCGCCGATTTCGGCGCCGACGTGATCAAGATCGAGCCGCCGCAAGGCGATCCGCTGCGCGAGTGGCGCGACGACGGGCATTCGCTGTACTGGAAGACCTACGGGCGCAACAAACGCTCGGTGCAGCTCAACCTGCGCGAAGCGCCGCACATGGCGGCGCTGAAGGCGCTGCTCCTGACCGCCGACGTCTTCATCGAGAATTTCCGCCCCGGCACGCTCGAGGAGATGGGGCTCGCCCCCGAGGCTCTGCTCGCGGCCAACCCGAACCTGATCATTGTCCGCATCTCCGGCTTCGGCCAGACCGGCCCCTACGCCCAGTTTCCCGGCTTCGGCACCATCGTCGAGGGGATGAGCGGTTTCGCCTATCGCACCGGTTTCCCCGATCGCGAACCGGTGCTGCCGCCGCTGGCGCTGGCCGACATGATCGCCGGCGTCTACGGCGCCAATGCTACCGTCACCGCGCTGTTCGCCCGCTTCCGTGGCAAGGCCAAGGGGCAGGTGATCGACCTCAGCCTGCTCGAGCCGATGTACTCGGTGCTGGGCCCCGAAGCGGCGATCTATCAGGTCACCGGCAAGGTCAAGGAGCGCTCCGGCTCCGCCTCCAACACCGCCTCGCCGCGCAATGTCTATCGCTGCGCCGACGGCAAATACGTGGCGTTGTCCGGCTCCACGCCGCAGGTGGCCCGCCGCATCTTCGAGGTGATCGGCAAGCCCGAGATGAACTCCGATCCGCGCTTTGCCACCAATTCCGATCGGGTGAAGCATCGCGACCTGGTCGATGCCGCGGTCGGCGAGTGGTTCGCCCGTCACAGCCATGACGAGGCGCTTGCCATCATGCGTGAAGCCGGCGCCACCGTTGGTCCGATCTATTCGATCGCCGACATCGCCGGCGACCGGCATTTCATTGACCGTGGCATCATTGTCGATGTCGAGGACAAGGATTTCGGCAGCCTGCCGGTGCACAACATCCTGCCGCGCCTCAGCGATACCCCCGGCACCTTCCGCCGCCCGGCGCCGGAACTCGGCGAGCACACTGCCGAAGTTCTGCGCGAGGCGGGCGTCGATCCTGCTACAGTGCTCGGATGAAACTCCGCTCGCTGCTCTACGTCCCGGCACATTCCGAGCGCTTCGTCGCCAAGGCGCATGAGCGCGGCGCCGACGCCATCGTTCTCGATCTCGAGGATGCGGTGCCGGAGGCCGACAAGGACGCGGCGCGGGCCGGCCTCGCGGCTACGGTCCCGGCGGTTGGTCGCAACGGCGCCGCGGTTTTCGTCCGCATCAATGCCGGTAGCCGACAGCGCGAGGATGCGCTCGCCGCCTGCCGCGCCGGCGCCACCGGCGTGATGGTCGCCAAAGCCGGTTCCTCCGCTGCGCTTGATGCTCTTGCCGGGACACTGCGTGCCGAAGAAACAAAGCTCGGTCGTGCCGCCTTGAGCTTTCTTGCTTTGGTCGAAGGCGCCGCTGCCCTGCTCGATGCGCGGCTGATCGCCGCCAACCACCGCGTCATCGGCCTGCTGCTCGGCAGCGAGGACCTGATGACCGAACTCGGCGCCACCCCGACCCCGGACGTGCTCCGCCACCCAAAGCTGCTGCTGCACTATGCCGCCAAAGCCGAAGGCAAGCTGAGCTTCGGTCTCCTGCAATCGAGCGCCGACTACACCGATCTCCAAGCCCTGGCGGCGGCCGCCGCCGAAGCCAAGGCGCACGGCTTCGATGGCGCGACCTGCGTGCATCCTTCGGCTGTCGCGGTGCTGAATGCCGGGTTCTCGCCGAGCGAGGCCGAACGCAATTGGGCCGCGCGGGTCGTCAACGCGGCGGCCGAACACCCGGGCGCGTTCCAGCTCGACGGCAAGATGGTCGATGCGCCGATCGTGGCGCGAGCGCGGAAGCTGCTCGAGGGGTAAGCGGCGTCAACGAAACGCTGAGCCCTCAGGCCGCGATGCCGGTGAACTCGAGAAACGCCTCGAGCGGCAGCGGTTCGGACAGCAGGTACCCCTGCAATTCGTGGCAGCCGCGCGCCACGAGGTAGTCGCGCTGCCGCTCAGTGGCGACGCCCTCGGCCGTTACCTTCATGTTCAGCGAACGCGCCAGGTCGATGATGGTCCTGACGATCACCTCGGCATCGCTGGATTGGCCCAGCTGGCCGACGAACGAGCGGTCGATCTTCAGCTTGTCGACATTGTAGCGCCGGAGGTAGTTGAGCGACGAGTAGCCGGTGCCGAAATCGTCGAGCGCCAGGCGGATGCCCGCGCCTCGCAACCGCGTCAGCCCAGCCTCGGTGGCTTCCGACGTATCGAGCAGCACGCCTTCGGTGATTTCGAGCTGCAACCGCGACGGATCGATCCCCAGTTGCCGCAATTGCTCGATCACCCGGTCGACGAAGCGGCGGCTCCTGAGCTCGACCGGCGAGACGTTCACTGCCACCCAGGGGATCGTCGTCTGCGCCAGCATGCGGCAGGCTTCCTCGAGCACCCATTCGCCCAGCCGTTCGATCAGCCCGCGTTCCTCCGCCACGCCGATGAACACGTCCGGCGCCAGCCGGCCGCGCTCGGGGTGGTCCCAGCGCACCAGCGCCTCGGCGCCAACCACGTTGCGGCTGTCGGCGCCGAAGATCGGTTGATACTCGAGCGTCAGCTCGCCGCCCTGGTCGAGGGCGCGCCGCAGGTCCTGCTCGATCTGCCGCTTCTCCTCCACCGTTTCGGCCATCTGCGGAGCAAACACTTCCCAACGGCCACGACCGCGCGCCTTGGCCTCGTAGAGCGCGATATCAGCCTCGCGCAGCATGCTGAAGGCGTCCGATCCGGGTTGCCACCGGGTGATGCCGAAGCTGGCGGTGATGAAGGCCGGATCGTCGAACAGCCGGAACGGCCGCTCGAATTGCAGCTGGATCGCCCGGCACAGCGATTCCGCCGCGCCTGCCGCCGGTCCTGACAGGAGGATGGCGAACTCGTCGCCACCCACCCGCGCCAGCGTGCCGGCCGGCCCCACCAGCTGGAACAGCCGGTTGGCCAGCTGCCGCAGCAGGTCGTCGCCCGCCACATGCCCGAGCGTATCGTTGATATGCTTGAACCGGTCGAGATCGATCAGCACCAGCGTCGCCGGCACTCCCCCCGCGGCTCTCGCCGCCAGTACGGCGAGGTCGCGTTCGAACTGCGCCCGGTTAGGCAGCCCGGTCAGCGAGTCGTGGTAGGCAAGAAAGTGGATATGCGCTTCGGTGTGCCGCCGTTCGGTGATGTCGCGCGCACTGCACACCAGCCCGATGATCTGGCCTTCGGGGTTGCGCAGCGGCAGCTTCGAGGTGGAAAGCCAGAGCTGGGTGCCGTCCGGGCGCACCACATACTCCTCGTAGTCGATCAGCGCCTTGCCGCTGCGGATGACGCTCATGTCGTCATCGTAATAGCGTCGTGCCAGCGGCATCGGATGCACGTCGAGATCGGATTTGCCGATCAGCATATTGGGGTCGCCATGCCCGAGGTCGGCCGCCACCGCGCGGTTGGCGATGACGAAGCGCGCGTCCTTGTCCTTGATGTAGAGGTAGTCCGGCACCTGGTCGATCATGGTGCGCAGCCAGCTGCGCTCCACCTGGGCCCGCTTTTGCTCTCCGGCCAGTTCAGCGGCGAAGCGCTGCAACCGTTCGTTGGCCGCCACCAGGGCGGCAAGCGATTCCGGCGGCTCGGGGCGAGCGACGTGCTGGACGGGAGACCGCTTCACGACCATCGGGGCCTCGGAACCTGATAGTTCGGGCGATTATCATGCTAGGCAGCAATCGATAAGCAACTCCTAATCGTGGCTAAGTACAAGGCCCTCCCTCACCGGCCCGCCGCGGCAGCGGCGCGATAGTCGCTGGGTGAGATGCCGTTGAGCCGGCGGAACGCCTTGGCGAAATAGTTCCCATTGGCAAAGCCGGTCGCCGTGGCGATGGCGGCGACCGGCTGGTCGGTGGCGATCAACAGCCGCGTGGCCCGTTCCATCCGTGCCGCGGAGACGAAATCGGACGGGCTCTTGCCGGTCTCGCCGCTGAACCGCCTGACGAAATGCGCCCGGCTCAGCCCAGCCACGCGCGCCAGCCGATCCACCCCCAGCGGCTCGCCCAGATGCGCGGCGATGAAGCTCTGCGCCCGCGCGATTGGCGGTGCCACGCTGGTCGTGGTCGGCGTTGCGCCGAACAGCCCGTCATGCAACGCCATCATCGCCTCGTAGGCGGCTGCCGACGCCTCGCCGCTCAGCAGTTCGGGAGATCGCATCAGCCTGAGGCAGGCAGCCGCCATGCGGTCCACCGCACCAGGCGCCGGCAGCACCACCGGTCCCTTCAGATCGATGATCGCTCGCATCAGCCGCAGGGCCTCGCGCCCGTTGGCACCGATCCAGAAATACTCCCAGGTCTGGCCGCGATCGAGCCAGTAGCGGTTGGCGTGCGGAAAGCTCAGCAGCATGGTCGAGCCCGGCAGCAGCACGTGCCGCGTCCCCGCATAATCGAGTTCGCCGCGCCCCGCGATAGTGTGCTGAATGATGACGAACGGCACGTCGCCGCGTTTCAGCCCTTCCCAGTTGTAGACCTCGTTGACGCGCTTCTCGAAGCCGGCGCCGGTCGCCATCGCGTGGAACCCCAGCGGCCCGCGCGGCGGCATCACCGTCTGGATCTTGTGCCCATGGGCAATCAGGTCAGAGAGCATGAAATTACCCGCGATCGCATGTCTTTCCTCTACACCGCCGCCATGCCTTGCCGCTAGATGGAGCCCAATTCAAAGGGGAGGAACGCCATGTCGTTCAAAGTCGCGATCATCGGCGCCGGTTCGGTGGGGTTCACCAAGACCCTGATCTCGGATCTGCTCAAGGTGCCGGAATTCGCCGATGTCGAGTTCGCGCTGACCGATATCAACGCCCACAACCTCGACATGATCCACCAGATCATCTCGTCGATCGTGGCGGTCAACAAGCTGCCGGCCAAGGTCACCGCCACCACCAACCGGCGCGAGGCCATCAGCGGCGCGCGCTACATCATGAGCTGCGTGCGCGTCGGCGGGCTCGAGGCCTTCGCCACCGACGTCAACATTCCGCTGAAATACGGCGTCGACCAGTGCGTCGGCGACACCATCTGCGCCGGCGGCATTCTCTACGGCCAGCGCAACATCCCGGTGATCCTCGATTTCTGCAAGGATATCCGCGAGGTTGCCGAGCCCGGCGCGCTGTTCCTCAACTATGCCAACCCGATGGCGATGAACACCTGGGCTGCCGATCTCTATGGCGGCGTCGATGTGGTCGGCCTCTGCCACGGCGTGCAGCACGGCGCGCACCAGATCGCCCAGGTGCTGGGGGTCGACGATCGCGACCTCGACTATGTCTGTTCCGGCATCAACCACCAGACCTGGTACATCGACATCCGCGCCAAGGGCCGCAAGATCGAGGCGGACGAGCTGATCGCCGGCTTCGAAAAGCACCCGGTCTACTCCAAGCAGGAGAAGGTCCGCATCGACGTGCTGAAGCGCTTCGGCGTCTATTCGACCGAGTCGAACGGCCACCTCTCGGAATACCTGCCCTGGTACCGCAAGCGGCCCGAGGAAATCTCGCGCTGGATCGACATGAGCGACTGGATCCACGGCGAGACCGGCGGCTACCTGCGCCACTCGACCGAACGCCGGAACTGGTTCGAGACCGATTTCCCGAAGTTCAAGGCCGAAGCCACCAAGCAGCTGTCGGAGCACAAGCGTACCACCGAGCACGCCAGCTACATCATCGAGGCGCGCGAGACCGGCCGCACCTATCGCGGCCATTTCAATCGCCGCAACAACGGCATCATCCGCAACCTGCCTGCCGATGCCATCATCGAGAGCCCGGGCTTCGTCGATCGCTTCGGCATCAACATGGTCGAAGGCATCGAGCTGCCGATCGCCTGCGCTGCCACCTGCTCGGTGTCGATTTCGGTGCAGCGGATGAGCGTCGAAGCCGCCATGACGGGCAATATCGACATGCTGAAGCTCGCCGTGCTGCATGATCCGCTGGTCGGCGCCATCTGCACCCCCGACGAGGTCTGGCAGATGGTCGACGAGATGGT
>JAEUMC010000360.1 GCA_016793415.1 Devosia sp.
GACCTTCATCGCCGGCGCATCGACCATCTCGACACACTCGCCAGCCGGTTCGGCCTTGGACGAGGTGCCCTCCTTGCCCTCGGCAGGAAGTTGCTTCACACATCTCGTAGCCTGGGACTCCGGTGCCGCGGCAGCGGGTGCGGGTTCATCGGCGGGAAGGTCGATCGTCGGAGACAGGTCTTCGAGCGTCGGATCTTTTCCCTGCAGTGTCTGACCGTCGACAGCCGGGGCTCCCTCTTGGGCGGAGACCGCTCCGACCAATACCAGTACCACGAAGAGCGGAGCGAATAACCGTCGGCTTGCCATTACTTGTCCCTTCTCATTCATGCATGACCTGCCGTGAGGCCGACATACCCGCTATAGCCGACATAGATGCCGACCAGGATGATGAGGACGCCGCTCAGGTACGGAGCGCGAGCGGCAACCTTGGATAGCCAGGGGAAGCGCTTAGTGGCCTGACGCGAACCCACAGCGGCGATGGCGCCGACCGTCACCAGCGTAATTGCGAGGCCGATCGAGAAGCAGAGGACCATCACGGCGCCGAGCGGGATTTCCTTGAGCTGCAAACAGATGATCAGCACGGTAATGGCCGCCGGGCACGGCAGCAGGCCGCCGGTGAGCCCGAACAGGATGATCTGCCAGGTGGTGACGTTCTGGTTGGCGAAGCGGCGGCGGATGTCGTTGGCGTGCGCCAGTTCATGCGCATCCTGGTAGCCGTCGGTGGCCAGCTCCAGCCCCTGCTGCTGCCGATGCATGGCGTCGCCGCCGCTGCCCTCGACGAAACTGAGGTCGTAGTCATGGCTGTGGCTACCGTGGGACAGGCTCACCCGGGCCATGAACTCGTGCGGCTCGGGGATATTCTCGTTGGACTCGAGGTATTCCCCCTTGTCGGTGAAGGCGAAGGCCTGCTTGCTGCCGTCCGAGCGTTCTGTGGTGACCGTTACGTCCTTGGCTGCCCACTTGTCGCCGAACAGCGTCCGGAAGCGCCAGCGCGGCGGCTGGCCGGTCTCGAAGATCTCGACGCGTACCGCACCGTGACCGGTGTTAATCTCGCGGCTTTCATCGTGACCATGACCGTGGCCCGCGTCGTGATCGTGGCCGTGATGGGGCGCGTGCGGATGATTATGACCGTGAACGTGCGAGCCGTGGTCATGGCCGGCATGGGCGTGACCGGCAGCCGCCTTGGCAAGCTGCTGGTCACGATAGGCACGCTGGATCATCCAGAGTGCGAGGCCGATGATGATAGCGGCCGACAGCAACTGGAAGTAAGGCTCCACCGCCTCGGCATCGAGGCCCTGGTAGAAGTAGAGGCCGCCCAGCGCGATCGCCCAGACCACCAGGGTGTGCGAGAAGGTCGCCGCGATACCCAGCAACACCGCCTGCCAGACGGTGCCTCGAATGGCGACGATGAACGCCGCCATCATGGTCTTCGAGTGCCCAGGTTCGAGGCCGTGAAGCGCGCCAAGCAGGATAGCGCTCGGGATAAAGAACCAGGCGTTCGAGGCACCCTGGGCGATAAGGTCGGCAAAGCTAGGCATGGTGGATCCAGCAGGAAAGTCCTTGACACCTATCCCCCACGGGGGATGAGGTCAATATCCCCATGGGGGGATGCGTCCCATATTGACTGATCCTCCCCCGGGGGATAACCAGTGCCTATGGAAACACTTTCGCACGAGCATCAGCATCCCCACGTCCACGAGACGCATCCCGACATCGTCAAGCGCCTCAAGCGGGCCGATGGACACCTGCGCTCTGTTATCGAGATGATCGAAGGCGGCCGGTCATGCCTCGACGTGGCTCAGCAACTTCACGCGGTGGAGCGAGCGATCGCGCAGGCCAAGAAGGCGCTGATCCACGACCATCTGGACCATTGCCTCGAGGACGCGGTTGGGCCACTCGCGCCGGGCAGCCGGTCGGCGATTGATGAGTTCCGCGAGATCGCGCGTTACCTCTAGAGGAGGAGCTGCAGCGTGCTCGATTTCTTAGTGTCGGTACAGACAGCTATACGGTCTTCGCTCAGCGGCAGCGTGGAGTCCTTCGCGACAACCCACGACCTTAGCGTGCTGCTGGCAATTCTTCCGATAACGCTGATCTTCGGCGCGGCTCATGCCCTGACGCCAGGGCATGGCAAGTCGGTGCTTGCCGTCTATGCGGTCGGCTCGGAACTCCCGCGTTTGCAGGTGCTGCTGACTGCGGTAGTGCAGGCTGTGACCCATATCGGCATGGCAGTGGTGCTGGCGCTGGTCGCCAACTCTTTGATCACCCGCACCATCGTGGGCGCCGGTCAGGCGCCTGCGCTGGAGTTGATCAGCCGAGCGCTGCTCGTCGCCGTCGGGGGCTGGCTCATTCTGCGCGCCGTTGTCGGCCGAACGCATGTCCACGGCGAGGGCATTTTCGCCGGTGTGGCAGCAGGACTCGTGCCGTGCCCGCTGACCCTGTTCTTGATGTTTTTTGCTGCCTCTCGAGGTGTCCCTGAGGCAGGTATCACGCTGGCATTCGGCATGGTGCTCGGCGTCGGAACGGTGCTGGTGGTAGTGGCGCTGGCCAGCGTACTAGCACGTGACCACGTACTACGTCTCATGAACCGCCACGGCGTCGCGCTGCGGAACGTGACACGAGTCGTCGATGCGCTCGCTGGCATGTTGCTCCTGATCCTGGCGATGAGCGAACTGGCAGGGTGAGGTCGGGGCGGGGCGTTCGGACGCCGCTAGCCCATCAGTGCAGGTCTGTGGTTCTCCACCAGCACCTCAGAGGCCGGTGGATGACTCAGGAAACCGCCTGGGCTGGCAGTGGGACCGTAAGCACCGGACTGCAGCACCGCGATCAGATCGCCTACCTGAAGTGCCGGAAGCGCAGTACAGCGGGCGAGCGTGTCAAGCGGCGTACAAAGCGGGCCGACGACGCTGACCGGCGGGCCGGCTGGCTCGTCGATCCTGGTTGGTGCGATGACGGGATAGTCGCGCTTGATCACTTGGCCGAGATTGCCGGAGGCAGCCAGATGGTGGTGCATGCCGCCATCGGTGACGACGAAACTCTGGCCCCGCGATCGCTTGATGGCGTTCACCGCCATCAGATAGACCCCTGCCGGTCCCGCGAGGAAGCGGCCGGGCTCGACCACTACCCTCGTCCCGTCGGGCACCGTGCGCCCGAGCGCTGGAACGCCGGCAGCGAGCACGCCGAGATCGAGCGCCGTGTCGCCCTGAAAGTAGGGAATGCCGAGGCCGCCCCCGAGATCGACCGTGCCGAGCTGCCGGCCGAGCCGCGCCGACACCTCGCGCGCCAGGGCAAGGCCATGTTCCCATTGGCCCAGCAACACGCCGGCATCGAGCACCTGGGTGCCGGCAAACAGGTGGAGCCCGACCAGTTCGAGATGCGGGCACGCTGCCACGGCAGCGAGCACTTCGCCCAGGCTCTCCTCGTCGAAGCCGAAGGCCGATGGCTTGCCGCCCATCCGCATGGCGCCGCCCTGGACCGCCGCCACCGGATTGATGCGCAAGGCGATGGCGATCGTCCGGTTGCGCGCCACGCCGATGGCCTCGAGGCGGTGGAGTTCTTCGAAGCTCTCGACATGGATCTCGCCGATCCCGCCGGCAATTGCCTCTTCGAGCTCGGCCTGCCGCTTGCCGGGGCCGGCGAAGAGGATTTGCTCGGGCTCAGCGCCGGCTGCCCGGGCCC
>JAEUMC010000374.1 GCA_016793415.1 Devosia sp.
GTCTCGATGTCGCTCGACAACGTGCTGGCGGTGGCCGGCGCCGCACAGCACCACGAAGTGGCGCTGATCTTCGGCCTCGGCCTTTCGGTGCTGCTGATGGGCGTCGCCGCCACGCTGGTGGCCGGACTGCTGCATCGCTATCGCTGGATCGCCTGGCTCGGCCTCGTGATCATTCTCTACGTTGCGGTGAAAATGCTCTACGAGGGCGCCGACCAGTTGCTCGGGCATACCCTGCCGATGATCCCGCTGATCAAGGGCGCGCCGCCAGTCCCCGGCGTGCACTAACTCCCGCGTAACCACGGCCCGAGTTTCCTCGCATTGCGCGGTGGGCCGTAGGGATTTCCTCACCGCGAGGACGATAG
The DNA here is from genome assembly GCA_016793415.1 of Devosia sp. Taxonomy (GTDB): domain Bacteria; phylum Pseudomonadota; class Alphaproteobacteria; order Rhizobiales; family Devosiaceae; genus Devosia_A. Next base: position 363 of record JAEUMC010000374.1, read on the forward strand.
CGTCCGGCAGGTCTTCTGCCGGATTTCGTCGATGTCGCTTGCCGCCCTCTCGCTCAGCCCCGTCGCGCAGTTTGCCACGCCGTCGCGGCCGGTCGCGTCCAGCTTCGCCATGCGGCTGGTCGAGCCGGATGCCTGGGACGACGCGATCGCCGATTTTGATGGGGTCTGCCAGGAGCAGTTGGCGACCTTCGCCCGGGCCCGTTGGCCGGGCGTGGCGCTCGAGCCCCAGTTGTTCACGCTGGCGGGCGAGGTGGTGGGCGGTTGCCTGATCATGGTTCAGCCCTTGCCGCTTGGCCTTGGCGCTATTGCGGTGGCCAAGTGGGCACCGATGCTGCGCCGCACTGGAACGGCTGATGCTAATGCCATCTATGCGCGGATGGTCGAAGCGCTGTCGGGAGAATATGCGGTCCGCCGTCGCATGATGCTGTCGGTGCTGCCGCGCGCTGCGCTCGGAACGGCAAATGCCGAGTACCAGCACCTGCTGCAGGCCGGCTTTCGGCAAGGTGCAAAGCTGCTGTTTCCCGATCGCTACATCGTCAACCTCAGGCTGAGCGACGCCGAGCAGCGGGCGGGCTTTCACCAGAAGTGGCGCTATCACCTCAACAAGGCCGACAAGGCAGGGCTGAGCTTCGAGCACGCCGGACCGGAGCGACGCGTCGAGTTCGATGCGCTCTACGAGCAGATGGTCGACCGCAAGAAGTTCCCCGACCACTCGGCCTATGGCACCGTGCCGGCCCTGCTGGCGATGGACAACCCGACGCTGCGGCCGGAACTGTTCTTCGTCCGCGATGGTTCGGGTGAGATCGTCGCCGGCGCCGTCATCTTCAAGGCCGGAGACCGCGCCGTCTATCTCTATGGCGCCACCAGTGCCGCGGCACTCGAGCTGCGGGCCGGGTATTTCCTGCATTGGCACATCATCCGCTGGCTGCGCGACAACACGCCGGCCCGTTGGTACGACCTCGGCGGCACCGACGGGTTCCAGGGGCTGCACCAGTTCAAGAAAGGCATGGTCGGCGAGCGTGGCGTCATTACTCCGGTGCCGCCCGTCGCCAACTATGCGGCTCACTGGTGGCCGCGCCTGCTTGGCGAGGGCGCCTTTGCCGGTCGCGAACTGGCCCACACCGTCGGCCGCTATGTCGACCGGTTGCGGCCGGACCGGGCCAAGCCCGATCAACTGCGGAGCGCCGAATGAGCCTCAGGCAGCGCCTCGTCTCACAATCGAGCGTCATCTTCGGCGCCCGCCTGTTCGGCGCCGGGGTGATCTTCCTCGCCCAGGCCGCCATTGCCAGGCTTTGGGGCGCTGACATTCTCGGCGAATATCTGCTGATCATCGCGACCGTGAACATCGTCGCGGTGGTCATGCCACTCGGTTTCGAGACCATCGGCACGTATTTCGCCGCCGAGTATCGCTCCAAGGGCGAGGGGCGTTTGCTGCGTGGCTTCATGCGCCGCGCCTATGGTCACGTCGCCCTGAGCTCGCTGGTATTGCTGGTCGCTGGCTATCCGCTGGCCGGCATGTTCGGCGAGCCGGGCAGGGTGCTGCTCGCCCACTGGGTGCCGGCCTGCCTGATGGCGCTCGCGACGGCCGTGGTCTACTGCAACAGCGCACTGCTGGTGGGGCTGAAGCGCCCATTTTCCGGCTTCTTCGCCGATACCATTTTCCGTCCGCTGCTCATCGTCCTCTGCTTTGCATTCGCGGCGATGGCTGGGGATGCCGAAGCCAGGTTTGCCGAGCTCATCTGGCTGCTCGCCATCGGCTTCGCCGCCATTGCCGCAGCCCAGTTCGCCTGGGTGCTGCGCGCCGCACGTCACATCCCCGATGCCACGCCGGCTATGCCGGGAGAGGCAAGGCGCTGGTGGCGATTCGCCCTGCCATGGGTGGTGATTGCGCTGGCCACCGACTTCTTCTTCGACATCGACCTGCTGATCCTGTCGCATTTCCTCGATCGCGAGAGCCTCGCGGTGTTCGGCGTATGCACCCGGGTCTTCTCGCTGGTGGCGTTCGGCGTTTCGGCGGTCTACGCGGTGACGCTGCCCGACATGTTCGAGCGTAACGCCGCGGCGGATCGACCGGGATTTCTCAAGCAGATCGGCGAAGCCAACTTTGTCGCCTGCGCCATCTCGATAGCGCTGTTCGCCATCGTGGTCGTCGCCGGCCCGCTGCTGCTGATGCTGTTCGGCCCTGCGTTCCAGGCTGGCGTCGTGCCGCTGGCTGTGCTCTGCCTCGCGCTCTGCATCCGCTCGTTGTTCGGCCCCGCCGCGCTGGTGCTTTCGATCCACGATCGCCCCTATGCCACGCTGCCCGCCATCGGGCTCGGCATGGGCGTGCTGATCGGGGCCAATATCCTGCTGGTGCCGGCGCACGGGCTGATGGGAGCCGCAGTGGCGGCGCTCGCCGCCCAGACCTTCTGGTCGGCGGCAATGTGGCTGACGGCGAAGCGAATGGCAGGGATCGACGTGTCGATCGGGCCGCGGCTCGCGGAACTGCTGGCGGCGCGACGGGTGAAGCAGCTCTAGAGGGGCGGTTCGGCGGACCCGGACTACCGGCCGAGCAAGGTATCCACCCGGGCCTTGAACTTGGCGATGCGACCCATGCTCATCCCCGAGTCATAATCCTCGGTGAGCTTGGTGTAGAATTTCTCCATCACCACGTAGTCCTGCCCGAAGATCTGCTGGCGCAGCAGGGCCGCCTGCTCGTAGCCGTAGCGGCGGAGCAGGGCGAGGGCCACTTCGTTCTCCGGCCGCACCCAGGTGAAGGCCTTGTGGAACTTGCCGTTGTCCCAGTGCTCGTCGAACACCCGCATGCCATAGAGGCCGAGCCGGCTTTGCCGATGCGAGGGGAAGATCCAGCTCCAGTAGCGAAAGATCGAACCGGTCTCCGGGCCGGAGATCAGTCCGCCGCCGGCCTGGCCATCTTGCGTCAGGATGATCACATGGAAGGGGTCGACCCGCTGCAGGGCGCGCAGGAACCCCTTGGTCAGGCGGCCCTTCTCATGCTCCTTGAAGCGTTCCGAATAGTGCGGCGACTCGTCGATCACCGCCATCAGCTCGGCGTGGATCATGTCGAGTTCGTCCGCTCGCGCGGCGTGATAGCCGAGTTCGGGCATCGGGAGCCTCCAAATGGTATTGCCGCCATTGTGCCGGGCAAACCGCCGAGAAAGCGTTTACCGCGAGGGTTTCCGAAGGGTTTTCAGCGCGCCCCACTAGGCCGAAAGGCGGCAAGTGGTCTGCTTGCCCGACCCTCGGGGCTTGGTTAGAACGGTTCGCAAAATCGGAGGACTATCGATGAGCGAGAGTTTGGTGTTCGCCCCCAGCGCGGCGGCGGTTGCCCGGACACGGACCACGGCAGCGCAGTACGAAGAGATGTACGCCCGTTCGCTGAACGATCCGGAGGGCTTCTGGAAGGGACAGTCGCAGCGCATCGACTGGATCAAGGCCCCCACCAAGATCAAGAACACCAGCTACGTCTATCCCGACATCTCGATCAAATGGTTCGAGGACGGGGTCCTCAACATCTCCTACAACTGCGTCGATCGCCACCTGGCGACACGCGCCGACGAAACCGCGATCATCTGGGAAGGCGATATCCCGGGCACCGACGACAAGGTCACCTACCGGCAACTGCACGAACGGCTCGGCCGCTTCGCCAATGTGCTGAAGGCCAATGGCGTCAAGAAGGGCGATCGCGTCACCATCTACATGCCGATGATCATCGACACCGCTGTAGCGATGCTGGCCTGCGCCCGCATCGGCGCTGTGCACTCGGTGATCTTCGGTGGTTTCTCGCCCGACTCCATCGCCGGCCGCATCAATGACTGCGATTCCAGGATCGTGCTGACAGCCGACGAGGGCCGGCGTGGCGGCAAGACCATTCCGCTCAAGAAGAACGTTGACGAAGCGCTGCTCAAGACCCCCGGCGTCGAGCGCGTCATCGTGGTCAAGAATACCGGCAATGCGGTGGAGATGAAGGCTGGCCGCGACGTCTGGTACGCCGATGAGGCCGCCAAGGTTTCTGCCGAGTGTGCACCCGAGCCGATGAACGCCGAAGATCCGCTGTTCATCCTCTATACCTCGGGCTCGACCGGCAAGCCGAAGGGGGTGCTGCACACTACCGGCGGCTACATCGTCTGGGCCTCGCTCACCCATGAGCGCGTCTTCGATTACCGCCCCGGCGAAATCTACTGGTGCACCGCCGACGTCGGCTGGGTCACCGGCCACAGCTACATCGTCTACGGGCCGCTCGCCAACGGCGCGACCACGCTGATGTTCGAGGGCATCCCGAGCTATCCCGATGCCGGCCGCTGCTGGCAGGTGGTGGAAAAGCACAAGGTCAACATCTTCTACACCGCGCCCACCGCCATCCGCGCCCTGATGGGCGCCGGTGCCGAGATTCCCGACAAGTACGCCATGCCGTCGCTGCGGCTGCTTGGCTCGGTCGGCGAGCCGATCAACCCCGAAGCCTGGCTCTGGTACCACAAGCATGTGGGCAAGGAGCGCTGCGAGATCGTCGACACCTGGTGGCAGACCGAAACCGGCGGCATCCTGATTTCGGCGCTGCCCGGCGCCATCGCCGCCAAGCCCGGCTCGGCCACCAAGCCGTTCTTCGGCATCAAGCCGATCGTGCTGTCGCCTGAGGGCAAGCTCCAGGAGCAGACCAAGGCGGAAGGCGTGCTCTGCATCGCCGACAGCTGGCCGGGCCAGATGCGCACCGTCTATGGCGACCATGCACGGTTCGTGTCGACCTATTTCGAGACCTACAAGGGCTACTACTTCACCGGCGACGGCTGCCGCCGCGATGAGGATGGCTATTACTGGATCACCGGTCGCGTCGACGACGTGCTCAACGTTTCGGGCCACCGCATCGGCACCGCCGAGGTCGAGAGTGCATTGGTAGCGCATCCGAAGGTCGCCGAGGCGGCGGTGGTCGGCTATCCGCACGATATCAAGGGGCAGGGCATCTATTGCTACGTCACCCTGATGGCCGGCGAGAAAGGCGACGACACGCTGAAGACCGAACTCAGGAACTGGGTGCGCAAGGAAATCGGCGCCATCGCCTCGCCCGACCTCATGCAGTTTGCTCCAGGCCTGCCCAAGACCCGCTCCGGCAAGATCATGCGCCGCATCCTGCGCAAGATCGCCGAGAATGACTATGGCGCACTCGGCGACACCACCACGCTAGCCGATCCGAGCGTGGTGACCGACCTGATCGAGAACCGGCAGAACCGTTAGGCTGACCACCACGCCTCACCCGTGACGGGGGAGGCGTGCCGGGCCTTGCGGCTCAGGGTCGCGCCGGCTTGCGGAGCCGCCGCACCCAGTAAGCGATCAGCAGGATCAGCAGCAGGGTCAGGACGAGCGTGGTAAGACCTGCCTTGAG
>JAEUMC010000397.1 GCA_016793415.1 Devosia sp.
AAGCCATCGAACCCGGCATTGGCAATGATCTCGACATTAGCCTCGAGCGAGCGCTCGGGTGGCGCGCCCTTGAGGCCAAGCATGGTCCACAGCGATTGGAGGACGAGGAGTTTCTGCATCGTAGAGCTTCCGGAGCGGGGCAGGAAAAGTCGTGAGACTTCTGTGGTCGCGCGACAAACAACTGGGAGGGGAAGGCGCAGGAAGACGGCGCTAGATCAGCACCACGCTTTCCTGCTCGTTCGGGTCGGTTCGCGCGATGATGGCCCGGGCCAGCTTGTTGGTCGGGTTGAACGGCTGATGCGGCACGCCGGCGGGGATGTAGACGTAGTCGCCTTCGTTCACCACATCGGTGAACTCGAGATTCGGTCCGTGCCGGAACGAGGTCGAGCCCTCGATCTGGAAGATCGCCGTTTCGTGTGCCTCATGATAGTGGGGCTTGGCCTCGGCGCCCGGCGGGATCACCGCCATGTGCATGCAGATGCCCCTGGCGCCGGCCGACTGCGCCGAGACGCCGGCGAAATAGTCGAGCCCCTGCTTGCCGTGGAAGCCCTCGCCACCCCGGATCACCTTGCACTCAGCCGCCATCACACTCTCCTCCCCAATGGGCGGCACCGTAGTGAACAGGCGTCACAGCAGCAAGACGGTGGTGGGGCTCAGCAAGGCTCGTCTGCGATCCTGAGGCCCACCACCGACGTCATCCCCGCGCAGGCGGGGATCCAGTGGGATGCTTCAGTCTTCTCCGGCGTGGAGACATCCCACTAGGTTCCCGCCTGCGCGGGAATGACGCCGGTGGGAGATGCAGAATCGGGTGCCAGCACCTCAACGCGGCTCCGGCCCGTTCGGCCGCTGCGTCAGGACCACTTCGAGCTCCAGCAGCCGCCCCTGCCGCAGCAGTTGCAGCCGCACCCGCCGGCCGATGGCATCGGCAGTAAGCATCCGGAGCAGCGGGCCGGGGCCCTCCACCGGCCGGCCGTCGAGGCTCAGCAGCACATCGCCCTCGCGCACTCCGGCCCGCGCCGCCGGACCATCGGCGACGATCGAATGCAGCACGGCGGCGGTTTGCGTGCCGACATGCGCAGCGTCGGCCACTCGCCGCGGCAGGTTCACCGTGTCGGCGGCGACCCCCAGATAGGCGCGCCGCACCCCGCCGTGCTGCAGCACTTCGCCCAGCACCAGCTTCACCGTGTTGCTGGCGACCGCGAAGCAGATGCCCTGCGCTCCGGCGATCATTGCCGTACTGATCCCCACCACCTCGCCGAGGCTCGAGACCAGCGCGCCGCCCGAGTTGCCGGGGTTGAGGGCTGCGTCGGTCTGGATCACGTCCTCGATCGGCCGTCCGGATGGCGACCGGAGGCTCCGCCCAAGCGCCGAGATGACGCCGGCCGTAACCGTCGACTCGAAGCCCAGCGGGTTGCCGATGGCAATCGCGATGTGGCCACGCTTCAGCTCGCTGCTGTCGCCCAGTGCGGCGATCGGCAACGCACTGCCGTCGACCTTGAGGATGGCGAGATCGGTATCGGGATCGGCGCCGAGCACCCGCCCCGCCAGCCGGTGGCCGTCAGGCAATGCCAGGTGCACGTCCTTGTGGGCACCGACGACATGCGAGTTGGTGACCACCAACCCATCCTGCGACAGCACCACGCCCGAACCATGCCCTTTGCCATCGGTCGTCACCATGCCGACGGCCGGTCCCACGGTCTCGGCGACCTCGGAAACGGTGAGCGAATAGACATCGAGCAGACGTTGGTCGCTGGGGAAGGGCAGGGGTTGAGCCATAGGGATGCTCCGGCAGTTTGGCGTGCCACAGATGTGGGTTTTGCCTGCCTCGCCCGCGATCCTGCCCATATGGGGAGCTTTCGAGCCGGCCGCCCCGGGCGCAGGTTTTGCGCAACAAACGCAATCAAGGCCACTCAACATGTCCTTCCCCGAACTCCAGGCGCTTTCCGCTTCCCTCGCGGCGCTTACCGCCAGCGTCGCCCCCCGCGTCATCGCCATTCAAGGGCGCGATGGCCGTGAACTCTCCGGCTTCATCTGGCGCACGGGTCTCGCCGTCACCGCCGACGAGGTACTCGAGGGCGACGACGAGGTCGCGGTACTGGGCGCCGACGGCAAGCCGACGACCGCCCAGATCATTGGCCGCGATCCCTCGACCGACGTCGTGTTGCTGAAACTCGAAACTGCCGAGTTTGCCGACTGGCCCCATGCCGCGCAGCCGGCGCCCGGCTCGCTGGCCGTGCTGGTCGGCCGCGGCGAGGAGTCCGTACTCTCAGGCCTCGCCTCGGTCACCGAGGTCGGCGCCGCCTGGCGCAGCATGCGCGGCGGCGAAATCGATGCGCGCATCACGCTCGGCCTTCGCCTCTCGCCGCGCAGCGAGGGCGGCGCGGTGGTGGCGCCCGATGGCAGCCTCATCGGCATGGCCGTCACCGGCGCGCGTCGCCGTACCATCGCCATTCCCGCATCCACCATCGCCCGATCGGTGGCTACCCTCAGCGAGAAGGGCTATATCCCGCGCGGCTGGCTGGGCGTGAGCCTCCATCCACTCGCCGAATCTGGTGGCGCCATCGTCGTCGGGTTGGAGCCGGCCAGCCCGGCGGCCAATGGGGGCTGCCTTGTTGGCGACATAATCACCACATGGGGTGGAGACCAGGTCCGTTCGGTCAGCGACGTCGCCGATCGCCTGAACGCCGGCACGGTCGGTAAGAATATCAGCTTGGGAGTGCAACGCGGTGGCAGTGCATTGGAACTCGAGATCACTATCGGCGAACGCCCGCGGAGCTGAAGCTCCGGTCCCCCAGTCCGTCCTCGGCGGGCTGGTCCTGGGTGTCGCCTTCGATCTCACCGACCCGGCCCTCGAACAGGTGCTGCGCACCCTGATCGCCGGCCGTCATGATCTTTACGAGGCCGATGCCGAAGAGGCGGCGGTCACCATCACCGATCGCCCGGCGGCGCTGGGCGGCGTCACCGGTGCGCACCGCGTGCTGCGGGTCGGCGCCGATGAAGCGCGCCGCAACGCTATCGACAGTCTCGACCCGGGCCTGATCCTCGCTGCGGCCATGCTGATCGGCGCCGGCTATGCCTTGGAGCGCGAGACGGTGGAACGCGCCGGCAACGAGCGGCTGCCCGCCTCGCTGCTGCCGCGCCTCAGCCAGCGCGAGCGCCAGGTGGCGGAGCTCTTGGTCGACGGCGCCTCCAACAAGGTGATCGCTCGGGCGCTGGATATCTCGGTCCACACCGCCAAGTTCCACGTCACCGCCATCCTCGAAAAGCTTGGCGCCCGCAACCGCGCCGACGCGGTGTCGATCATCCTCCGCGAAGGATTGGTCGCGATCTGAGCTAAAGCTGCGGCCATCGTCTCCTCTCCCCTGAGGGGAGAGGGTAGTGGAGCTAGGGCCTTCAGGTCCGTAGCGGAACTAGGGTGAGGGGTTCAGCCTCGCGGTATGCTGGTCCGCCCAGCATATGGACCGCTTCACCCCTCATCCGGCGCCGCGCGCCACCTTCTCCCCTGAGAGGAGAAGGGACATCGGCCTCGGCCAATCAGTGCAGCAGTCTTAATGCGGCCCTGGGTCC
>JAEUMC010000459.1 GCA_016793415.1 Devosia sp.
GGTGCCGCCTCTGACTTCGGTGCCCGACTGTTCGATCAGCAGCTTGACCTCGCTCGAGGCCTGCGCCGCCGATTGCGCCAGCCGCCGCACCTCGACCGCCACCACGGCAAAGCCCTTGCCGGCCTCGCCGGCCCGCGCCGCTTCCACCGAGGCATTGAGGGCCAGCAGGTTCGTCTGGAAGGCGATGTCGTCGATCATGCCGATGATGTTGGAGATCTTGGCCGACGACTGGGTGATCCGTTCCATCGCCACATTGGCCTGCTGCATCACCTCGCCACCCGCCTCGGCGGTGCGGCTGACTTCCTCGGCCACGTGGCGTGCGTCCTCCGCCTTCTCGGCATTGGCCCGCACCGTGTCGGCGAGCAGGGTCATTGCGGCGCTGGTTTCCTCGATCGTCGCCGCCTGCCGCGTCGTCCGCTCGCTGAGGTCGTTGGCACCCGACAGGATCTCGCCGGTCGCCGTCTTCAGCGAGCGCGACGTCTGCTTCAGCGTCATCACGATCTGGCTGAGCTTTTCCGCCACCTCGTTGGTGTCATCGCGCAACTGGCCCAGTGCGCCCTCGTAACCGCCCTCGATGCGGTGCGTCAGGTCGGTATCGGCGAGCGCCGCCAGCGCCGCGCCGGTATCGCCGATGATCCGCTCGACCGTTTCGACCAGCGTGTTGACGCTGCCGGCCAGCCGGTTGAGCTCCTCATCGACAAAGCGGGTCGCCACACGGCGCGAGAAATCGCCCGATGTCGCGGCATCCACCACCTCGCCGAAACTCTGCTGCAGCGACTGCATCATCTCGGCGCGTTCGGCCCGGCGCTGCTCCAGCGCCAGCCGCTCGTCCTCGGTCAGTTCCTGCACCTTGAGCGCATTGGTGCGGAACACTTCAATATTACGCGCCATCTCGCCGATTTCGTTGCCGAGGGCCGTGTAGGGGATCGCCGTTGCCAGCTCGCCCCCGGCCACCAGCCGCATGCTTTTCGACAGCCTCGGTACCGGCCGCATCAGCCGCGACGCGGCAAACACCGAGAGCGCTCCGATCACCAGCACCGCCACCGCCCCGACCAGCGCCAGCAGTTGCAGGCCGTCGCTGGCCGTCGCATCGATCTCGGCCTTCGGGATGCCGACATAGACCAGTCCGATCACCTCGTTGTTGAGGTTCTGGATCGGTCGATAGATCGCGTAGTAGGGCACGCCCAGCACGGTGGCCTCGCCCTGATAGGTGCCGCCCGCCGCCACTACCGGGTAAACCGCGCCATCGCGGTCCAGCGGCGTCTCGAGGATGCGCTCGCCCTTGTCGTCGACAATGGTGGTCGACTTGCGCGTGAAGTCCTTGCTCTCCGGATCGAATACGAACAGCGTCGCGGTATCGCCCGTCACCCGCCCGATGGTGTCGATCAGGTCGTGGTTGCGGAATTTCGGCATCGCCTTGGCTTCGATCTTTTCGAGCTCGCCGGCCTCATTCCAGAAAATGTCGGAGTTGGGCAGGTTCACCTCGAGGATCGCCGCCGCGATCCTCAGGTCCGCTGCGAGCCGCTGGTTGGCGGTATCGCGCGTATTGGCGGCAAGCATCGTCCACACCGCGAACAATACGGTGGCGATGGCGACCGTCACGGCGAGGAACACCATTGCCGAGATCGTCGTGGTGAGCGACAGCCCACCCCTGGACGACGTCGTGGTCTGCGAAGTGATGGTGTCATGCGAAGTGGTCGTGGCCATTCTAGCCCCCATGTCGCCGCGGCTTTCGTGCCCGGCATCCCCGCTCGTCCCTGCTGCGGACGATAGGGAAGCTTCCTTAATCCACGGTTGACCCAGCCGGCCGAGCCCGAACCAGGTTGCGAGCCCCAGCAACAGGGCCAGCACCGCGCTGCCCCCGCCGATCCAGGTTATCCGCGCCCCGGCTTCGGCGATCCGCTGCTCCAGCACCTGCCGCATGTCGGCGCCCGAGGCGCGGCCGAGCGCCAGTGCCGCGTCCTGGAACGCATCATGCGCGGCATCGAGCCCCGCCCAGTCATAGCCGGCGCGCGCCTTGGCATCCGGGATGGCGGCGATGCCTGCCGCCACCCGATCCGCCAGCGCCGTGGCTGCCGCTGCGTAGGCCTGGCCCTCCGCCGTCGCGCCGCCCGCGGCCGTTGCGAGGCGGAATTCGGCCAGCACCTCTTCGAGGCGCCTGATCTCCGCCGGCAGCACGGCCACTGCGTACCGTGTCGCCTGCATCAGCGCCGGTGACAGCGGCGCCGCATTGGCTGCCTGCGGCACCTCGATCAGTTGCGCGGCATCTGGATCGGCGGCAAGGCCCGAACTGTCGTGGATGCGCGCGACCAGCATCGCGGCGGCATTTCGTGCCGCCGCCGGATGCGCACCTGCCGCCAGCTCCGCCTTCAGCGTGTCGTAAGCCCGTGACAACGAACTGGTGCCCAATGCCGCATCGCCACTTTGCTTTGCCTCGGCAAGCGCCGGGTCTGCCGCCGGCAATACGCCGTTGCGCG
>JAEUMC010000466.1 GCA_016793415.1 Devosia sp.
TCATGGCCTATGCCTCGACGCTGTTCCGTTCCACCCCCGAAGGCATGATCGAAGCCGCCAACGCTTACATCGCCAAAGGCTATCGTGCGGTGAAGTTCGGCTGGGGCGTCTTTGGCCAGGATCCCGGCCGCGACCGCGAGCTGGTTGCGGCCGCCCGACAGGCCCTCGGCCCTGATCGCTTCCTGATGGTCGATCCGGGCTGGTATCCGACCGTGACCCCAAACCGCATGCAGCCGCGCAGCCGTGCCGACAACGAAAGGCTCTGCCAGTGGCTGGGCGACTATGATGTGCGCTGGGTCGAGGATTTCATCCATCCGGAGAATTTCGAAGAGTATGCCGCGGTGCGCGCGGCGAGCCCGGTGCCGGTCGCGGCCGGCGAGCAGGTCTCGACCCCATGGGAGTTCGCCCGCTTCATCGACAGCGGCTGCGTCGACGTCATTCAGCCCGACCTGACGCGCTGCGGCGGCCTGACCGTGGCGCGCCAGGTGGCGCAACTGGCCAACCGTGCCGGCATCGACCTCGTGCCGCATTCCTGGCTGACCCACCTGTTGACCGGCTACAGCCTGCAACTGATCGCCACCCTGCCGCGCGCGCATTTCGTCGAGTTCAACGTCAGCCAGAGCCCGTTGACCGCGGGCATCGCGCCGACCGCGCTGACGCTCGATGCAGAGGGCTGCATCGCCATCCCCGATGGAGTCGGCATCGGCATCGACGTCGATACAGATTTCGTCGACGCGCATCGCGCCCGCTGAGGAGACTGCCATGGACCGCCTGATCGTCAGGGCCGCCGAACTCGATCTCGTCTCACCGGGTCGCCGCGACTATTGGGTGGCGCTGCCGCATGACGGCATCTGGGGCGACCATCTGGTCCCGCTCACCGTGTTCGTCGGACCCGAGGCGCAGCCGGGCAGGGGGCTGGTCGCCTTCGGCTCGACCCATGGCAACGAGTATGAGGGGCCGATGGCGATCAAGCACCTCATGGGTGAGATCGACCTCGCCGACGTGCGCGGCCGGATCATCCTGGTGCCGGTGCTCAACGTCGCCGCATTCCGGGCCGGGACGCGGGATTCGGTCAACGACGACGGGGTGAACCTCAACCGGGCCTTCGTCGATCAGGCAGGCCGCACGCCAGGCCTCGGGCGCATTACCCACCGCATCGCCGATTTCGTCCGCACTGCCATCTGGCCGCATGCGCATGTGGTGTTCGACATGCATGCGGGTGGCGAGGTGGCGCAGTTTGCACTCGGGCCCAGCTTTCATCCGATCCCCGATCCCGAGCAGAACCGCCGCATCGAGGAAACGGCGCGCTGGTTCGGTTCGCCCATCGTGCTGGTCTACCAGAACGAGACACCGGGGCTGCTGACCAGCGAGGCGGAACGGCTCGGCAAGATCACCATCGGCGCCGAGCTCGGCTGGGGCCGCTCGGCGCAGCCCGACGGCGTTCGCTTCGCTCGCCACGGCATCCGCGCCGCGGCGATCCATTGGGAGCAACTGCGCGGCGAGATCGCGCCGATCGCGCACCATGCCGACGGCACGCAGCGCAAGCTCTCGACGGTCGATCGCCGCTGCATCGTCGTTGCCCCGTTCGATGGTCACTATGAGGCGCTGAAAAAGCCCGCCGATCCGGTCAGGGCCGGGGAGATCGTCGCCTGGCTGCACGATTTCCAGCGCCTGGACTCGCCGCCCTGGCCGGTCCGCTCCGAGGTCGATGGCCTGCTTGCCGCGCAGGCTTGGGGCGCGCGAGTGAGCCAGGGCCAGCACATCGCCATCACCGGCCAGATCGAGGATTGGGTGAGCTGACAGACATCCGGCGCCCATGCGGATAATGTGCCGCGCAGGCAGATTCTCATGCCCTCGGAGGAAACTTGCTCCCTCGCAAGAAGGCGATAACGCTCAAGGACGTGGCGCGGCTGGCGCAGACGACGCCGATGACGGTCTCCAACGTGCTCAACAACCGCGCCGGAGCTGTTGGCCCCGATCTGTCGGCGCGCGTCCGGCGTGTAGCGCAGGAGCTCGGCTACCGCCCACACGCGCTGGCGCGGCGCCTCCGGACGCAGCGCAGCCAGATCATCGGCGTGGTGCTTGTCGATGCGTCGCCGTTCTTTCTGTCCGACCCGCTGACGGCCGCCATGCTTGCCGGCCTCACTGCCGAGCTGCATCGGCTCGACTACAACACGATCCTGCATGGGGTCGGCCCCGACGAGGTCGAGCAGGCGTCGTTCCTGCGCAATATCGAGACCGACGGCTTCTGCATGGTGCTGTCGGGGTCCCGCGCCACCCGCCGCCGCGTGGTGGAACGCATCGCTGCCACCAACCAGCCGCTGGTCATCCTGCAGGAGGCGGTGCCGGACGAGGTCCGCGATGCCGCCTCGATCCATTTCGACGATCGGGGTGGGGCGCGCGAGTTGGCCCGCGCCCTGGTGACCGATGCCGTGCGACACGTGCTGTTTCTGGTTCCGGCGCTCGAATGGGCCGCCATGCAGCGTCGCGAGGGCGGCATCCGCGAGATCCTTGCCGGTCGGCCCGACGTCCGGCTCAGCGTCGTCAAGTCGGCGAACGAGGGTTTTGAGGCCTGTCAGGCGGCGCTCGGCGCCTTTCTTGCCAAGGGCGACGCGCCCGACATCGTCATCGGCGGCAACGACCAGATGGCCATTGCCGCGATGCGCTACCTGCAGGACATCGGCCGCAAGGTCCCCGACGACGTTCAGGTTGCGGGGTTCAACGGCCTGGAGTTCGGTCGCTATTCCACCCCCGAACTCACCACCGTCGCCGCCCCGGCGTTTCGGCTGGGCAAGGCCGCCGCCAACGCCATGTTCCATCGCCTCGATACCGGCAGTTTTTCCTTCCGCGAGATGGTGGTGCCGGTTGAGGTGGTGCTGCGCGGCTCGACGCGATCCGCCTAGGCCTCGAACTCAGGCGCGGAACCGCAGCGCGTCGACGACCAGGCGGAAGGCCGGCGTCACATGGCGCCGGCTGGGATAATAGAGGTGGTAGGCCGGCAGGTCCGACGTCCAGGCTTGCAGAACCTGGTGCAGACGCCCCGCCTCCAGATGCGGGCTCACCTGATCCAGCGGAACATAGGCGAGGCCGGCCCCCGCAAGCGCGGCGTCCACGATCAGCTCGAGCGTGTTGAGGATAAAGGGGCCCTCGACGCGGGCGCGCACTTCGCGCTGCTCTTCGACCAGTTGCCAGGCATACAGGCTGTCCGAGGTCGGCAGCCGCAGGTTGATGCAACGCTGCTTGACCAGATCCTCCACGCCCGCCGGTACCGCGTGGTGCTCGAAATAGGCAGGCGACCCGACGATCGCCATGGGGTTTCGCGGTCCGATCGGTACCGCGATCATATCCTTGGCCACCTGCTCGCCCAGACGCACGCCGGCATCGAAGCGGTCGGTGACGATGTCGGCGAGGCCATAGTCGACATTGAGCTCCACCGTGATGTCAGGGTAAGCGCTCGCGAGGCGAGCCAGCCTGGGCAGGAGGATGGTCTTGGCCGCATGCTCGACCGTGGTGATGCGGACCGTGCCGGCCGGCTTGTCCCGGAAATCGCTGAGGTCCGCGACGCTTTGCTCGATCCCCTTCAGCAACGGCGACAGCGATTGCAGCAGCCTGTCGCCCGCATCGGTCGTCGCCACGCTGCGGGTGGTCCGCGCCAGCAGCCGGACACCGAGCCGCGCTTCGAGCCGCTTGATGATCTGGCTCAGGGCGGATTGCGAGAGCCCCAGCCTTGCGGCGGCCCTGGTGAAGTTCAGCTCTTCGGCCACCGCCGCGAAGACGGCGAGATCAGCCATGGCTTCGCGCTGCATTGATCACTCCAGTGATAGGTACAAGCAGTTTGCTATCATGGAATGATAGGTCGGGCACTCCTAGATTGCCAGTGTCCCGCTGAACAGCAGCGCACCGACCTCAAGGAGAGCGAAATGACCAAGGTCAGCTTTGCCAATACCAACAACCTGACGATCACCATGTCGGCCATCGTCAATTTCCCCGCCGGCTTCAACCAAGCCCGGAAGTACCCCGCCATCGTTGTCTCGCATCCGGGCGGCGGCGTGAAGGAGCAGACTGCCGGCACCTATGCCAGCAAGCTCGCCGAGCAGGGCTTCGTCACCATCGCCTATGACGCGTCGTACCAGGGCGAGAGCACCGGTGAGCCGCGCCAGCTCGAGAACCCTCATATCCGCACCGAGGACGTGAGCGCCGTTATCGACTACCTGACCACGCTGCCCTACATCGACACCGATCGCATC
>JAEUMC010000532.1 GCA_016793415.1 Devosia sp.
GGTTCCGACCCACAGCTCGAGCGCCGTGCCGGTGCCGATATTGGTGCCGCGGTGCGGCCGGCGGCTGTCGAAATGCAGCGTATCGCCGGGGCCGAGGCGGTATTCGACACCATCGACCTCGTAGAGCATCTCGCCCGAGACGAGATAGACGAAATCCTCGCCCTCGTGACTCATCATCTCGGAGGCATGGCCGGGTGGCACATGCGACAGACAGGCATTGAGCTTGGCATCGGGGAAGCCGCGCTCGAGGAATTCGTAGAAGCGCGAGGTGCCGCCGACCTTGTAGGTCTGGCGCTGGCCCGAGTGGCTCACCATGCTGTGCTGGCGTGCCGGCGCTGCCGACACGAACATGTCGACGCTGCTCTCCAGCGCCTTGGCCACGTTGTAGAGCGAAGCCAGCGACGGCGTGGAGATGCCGCGCTCGATCTGCGAGATGAAGCCGACGGTCAGCGACGCCTCTTCGGCCACCTGCTGCTGCGTCTTGCCCAGTTCCTTGCGGCGGTCGCGCAGGCGCTGCCCAAGGCTGGGGTCGATCGGGGTCGATTGCTCGACCGGATCGGAACGCTTTTCAAATTTCAAGACTGGCACGGGCGCCCTCGCGATTTTAGTGACACTAAAGTAGCGCGCGCCCGAGTCAATCCCACCCAAGAATCTGCCCGGCAGGTGATCGTATCGTTGGAAGCTAGCCCTGGCTCAGCTCCCACTCGATGGTACGGCGCAGCGCCTGCTCTTCGGGAACGATCTCACTGTAGCCCAGTTCGGCGCGAATACGAGCGGAATCCAATGTCAGCGGATAGCTGAGGTCGCTGCTGTCGGCGCGGTCGGCGAGCACGCCGCCGGTCCCGGCATCGACCAGCACGATTTCGCTGTCGACGCCCATCAGCGTCAGCACCGTTCGCGCCCAGTCCGCCTGCGTCCGCACGAACGGCTGCGCCACGTTGTAGACTCGGCCCTCGGCCTCGGGCAGCGTAGCGGCCAGCGCCAGCGCCTCGGCCACGTCGTCGATATAGGCATAGGAATTGAGCCAGCTCGCTCCACGTCGGTCGAGCCGGAACGGTTCGCCCTTCCTGGCGCCCTTGATCGCCCAGGCAAAGCGATGCTGCTTGTCCTCGGGCCCGAAGATCATCGGCAGTCGCAGCACTGTGGCCTGCGGCGCTCCCGCGGCCATGGCGAACTCCTCGATCGGGATCTTGTCGTATTCCTCGAACAGGTCGTCCTCGATCCCCTTGGGCCGGCGCGAGTTCTGCCGATAGGGGTAACGCAGGGTCCTGAGCGGCGAGTCCTCGGTGGCCGGCTCCGGCCGGATCGCCGGGCTTTCCTTCTTCAAGAGCCCGCCATAGTTGGAATAGACGTCGGTCGAACTTACCAGCACATAGCGTGCTCCGGCCTTGCCCGCCGCCTCGATCACGGGCTGCGTATTGCGCAGGCTGATGGTGAAGATGTCGATCACGGCGGTGACGCCGTTGTCCTTGAACAGCCTGGTCAGCGTCTCGCCGTCCATCCGGTCGGCCCGCTCGAACCGGACCCCATCGGGCAGCGCCACCTTGTGCTGGCCGCGCGCCACCACCAGAACATCGGCCCCGCGTTCTCTGAGCCGTTTCGCCGTGGCGGTACCGAGAAAGCCCGTCCCTCCGATGATTGCGATGGTCATGCCGCGACTCCTTTTTGCGAGAGAGGCGGGAGGGTGTTCGAGACGGCGGCGGGGAGCAAGGCGTAAGATTGCCGCTCCGGTTGACCACTTCGCCTTCTCGCGGCAAGCCGAGGCAGCGTCAGTTCACCAGCCGACCATGGTGGCGCAGCACCAGTCCGACCGCACCCATGCAGGCGCCGTTGTCGGAAAACTGGCTCGGACGAACGATGGTGCGGGCCATGTCGGGAACGTCCCCATGCTTGACCAGCGTGAAGCGTTCGAAACTTTCGGCCAGCGGTTTCATCAGGATGTCGCCTGCCATCGCCAGCCGACCGCTGACCACCACCAGCGTCGGGTTGAACACCGAGCCGATCAGTCCGAGCCCGTGTCCTCCCGCCTCGCCGGTGCGTGCGATCAGCCCGCGGCAGAGCTCGTCACCACCCAGCGCCAGATCAACGACGTCGGTCAACCGCAGCGAACGGCCGAAATGCCGCTGAGCCTCGGCCAGTGGTTCGCGGAAGCTGGCATAGACCTCGATGCAGCCGCGATTACCGCAGCGGCAGAGCGGGCCGTTGGGATCGAGTACCACGTGGCCGAACTCGCCGGCCCCGCCGGCAATACCGCGCAGCACCCGGCCGCCGGCGACAATGGCGCCGCCGATCCCCAGGTCGAGTGTGTAGACGACGAAATCGTCGTGCCCCCGCGCCGCCCCCCAGGTCATTTCGGCAATGGCCGAGCAGTTGGATTCGTTGTCGCAGAAGATCGGCACATCGGGGAAGATCGGGCCAAACAGCTCGCGCATGTCCACCCCGGCCCAGGTCGGCATGCCACCGGCACGCAACACCGTGCCGGTCATCGGGTTCACCGGCCCGCCGACGGCGATGCCGACCCCAAGCAGGCCGTCCTGACGCTGCCACTGGCCCTCATAGGCCTCGGTGATCAACCGGCGTACGTGCTGGATGGCGGTCTGAGGCGAGTAGTCGATTTCGAGGTTGATGGTCTTGTCCGCCAACACGGTGTGCGCGACGTCGGCGAGGATCACCTGAATCTCGGTCGAACCGATCAGGATGCCGATGCAGGTGCCGGCGCGCGGATTGAGCGTCAGCGCCGTTGCCGGGCGGCCGACGCCGCCGCCGGATTCGCTGCCGATTTCCACAACCATCTGCGAGCGCCGGAGCTCGGTGAGGGCCGTTGAAACGGTCGACTTGGCGAGCCCGGTGAGCCGCGCGATCTGCGTTGCGCTCAGTGCACCACGCTCGCTCAGGGCGCGCACGATCCGCCCTGACGGCGTCGCTAAAGCACTGTCAGCAAGTAGAGATTTGAGCTCGATCCGGTCCACGCTCTCCCCTCCCCAAGCGCGTTGACAAGCCGAATAAGTTCACCATAGAACTAATACGACGGTGTGCAGGAGGATGTGCACCGCCGGGAGAAAAGCGCAAGTAGCCACAGGGGCCGGCAGGGAGAGCCGGGGTGGAAGCGGGCGCTTTCAAGGGAGAGAGAACATTATGACCTTCACGACCAAGGTCGCGGCTGCCGCGACCACGATGCTTGCTGCCGCGCTGCTTTCGGGCACCGCGATGGCTGCCCCCAAGGTGCTGATGCTGCACCAGTGGGCGTCCGGCAACGACGCTGCCTCGATCGCCAAGCTCGGTGAGATGTTCACCGCTGCCGGCGGCACCTGGGAGCAGACCGCCATTGCCGGTCACACCGCCAACACCCTCGCCAAGCTCCGCGCCGACGTCGTCGCCGGCAACGCTCCGGCTGCGGTGCAGCTGAAGGGCCCGGAAATCGCCGAGTGGAACGCCACCGGCGGCACCGCCGACATGGACGAGCTGGCCACTGCCGAAGGCTGGGACAAGGTTGTCGCCCCCGAGCTGCTGCCGGTGATGAAGCCGGAAGGCAAGTGGGTTGCGGCCCCGATGAACATCCACCGCATCAACTGGATCTGGGGCAACAAGGCCGCCATGGAAGGGGTCGGCGTGACTGAGCTGCCCAAGACCTGGGCCGACTTCAACGCCGCCTGCGAGAAGGCCATTGCCGGTGGCAAGATCTGCCTCGCGCACCTGAGCGCCGACTGGACCGACGCCACGACGTTCGAAAACATCGTCTACGGTCAGGATCTCGATCTCTACAAGAAGGCCTTCGTCGACGGCGACGTCGATGCGCTCCGTTCCGAAGGCATGATCAAGGCCTTCGACCAGATGCGCCTGATGGTTTCGAAGTACATGGATCCGGCGATCGCCGGCCGCGACTACGACACCGCCTCCAACATGATGGTCAACGGCGACGCGCTGTTCTTCATCATGGGCGACTGGGAACTGGGCACCATCAAGTCGGTCGGCAAGGAGCCGGGTGTCGACATCCTGTGCGGCCAGGCCCCGACCGATTGGGGCAAGCCGGGCTTCATCCTGAACTC
>JAEUMC010000541.1 GCA_016793415.1 Devosia sp.
CTCAAGCTCTATGACGTGATGAAGAGCACGGTCGACGACGCGAAACGCGTCGAGGCGTTCAAGCAGATCCTCGAGATCGCCGCCGACCAGTTCTACTCGATCGGCATCAAGGTGCCCAACGACGCCTACGGCATCGTGCGCAACGACTTCCACAACGTGCCCGACAAGATGCCGAACTCGTTCGGCTATCCGACCCCGGCGCCGACCAATCCCGAGCAGTATTTCAAGGCCTGACCCGGCCTGGTCCGGGGGCGCCTCCTGGCGCTCCCCGGTCCTGGTCCACTGACCGGGCGCGCCTCACGGCGGTCCGGTCCCTTTCTTCGACGCACTAGCGGTATTAGCGATGAACAGCACATCCGAGGCCCTGCGTGGCCTCAGGTCTCCGACCTGGTATGAAGGCGCGACGCGCTGGACGCAGCTCACCCTGGTCGAGGATGACCCCCAGAACTACGACCTCGATTTCTGGCTCGGCGTGTTCGACGAGACCCAGTCGAACGCCACCTGCCTGTCGGCTGGGGGCTATGTCGCCTATTACCCCAGCAAGATCCCGCTGCACTATGTCAGCCGCTTCATCGGCGACAGCGATCCGTTCGGCGACCTGGTGAAGGGCGCCCGGCAGCGCAACATGCACGTCGTCGCCCGCGTCGATCCGCATGCCGTGCATGCCGACGTGGCGGCAGCGCATCCCGAATGGATCTCGGTCACTGCCGAAGGTGAGCTGCGCAAGCACTGGTCGTTCCCCGATGCCTATGTCACCTGTGCCTGGGGCGGCTACAACCGCGACTTCATGAGCGAGGTGATCCGCGAGATCGCCGCCGGGTACGATATCGACGCCATCTTCGCCAACCGTTGGTCCGGCCACGGCGTCTGCTACTGCGCCCATTGCACCACCGACTTCATGGCAAAGACCGGCCGCGAACTGCCGCGCCGGCGCGATCCGTTCGATCCCACCTGGCAGGCCTGGCTGGCCTGGTCGCGCGACGTGCTCACCGAGCTGGTCGGGCACTGGAACGGCATCGTTGCGTCGGAACGTCCGCACGGCCGCTTCATTCCCAATATTGGCAACTCGTCGATGCTCGACTTCGCCCTCGACGAGGTGAAGCGCTACTGCCCGATCCTGTTCGTCGACCACCAGGGCCGCACCGGCGTGGTGCCGATCTGGTCGGCCGGGCGCGACGGCAAGCGCATGCGGGGCGTCATGGGCGACAAGCCGATCGGCCTCGTCACTTCGACCTCCGTGGAAGAGAAGTGGCGTTGGAAGGATTCCGTGCAGGCGCCCGAGGAAATCCGCATGTGGATGCTCGACGGCATGGCGCATGGGTTGAGGCCGTGGTTCACCAAGTTCAACGCCAAGGTGCACGATAACCGTTGGCTGCCGCCGATCGTCGAAACTTATGGGCTGCATGCCGAACTCGAGCCAGTGCTGTCGAAACTCGCGCCGACCGCCGAGATCGCGCTGCTCGACCCCAGCACGACGCTGCGCACCTGGCACTCGGACGACCGCGACAATGCCGAGGGGCATGAGCTCGGCTTCTACCATGCGCTGGTCGAGGCGCGGATGCCGTTCGACCTGCTCTCCGACCTGGTGATGAGCGGCGAGGCGCTCGACCGCTACCGGCTGATCGCCGTCGCCAACGCGGCCTTCCTCTCCGAGGCACAGTGCGACCTGCTCACCCGCTATGTCGAACGCGGCGGTGCGCTGGTCACCAGCTTCGAGACCTCGCTCTATGACGAGCATGGCGTGCGCCGCGCCGATTTCGGGCTTTCCGGCCTGTTCGGCGCCAGCGTCGCCGGGCCGACCGAGGGGCCGGTCAAGAACACCTACATCGCGCTCGACGACAAAGCCCATCCGATCCTCGAGGGTTTCGACGGCGCCTCGCGCATCATGGGCGGCACCCGTCGCATCCCGCTCGCCACTCACGGTGCGTCGCAGGTGCCGTTCCGCTTCGTGCCGCATTTCCCCGATCTGCCGATGGAGGAAATCTACGTGCGGGAGCGAGCGGTCGAGCCGGCCGTGCTGGCCCGGCAGGTCGGCAAGGGCCGGGTGGTCTACTTCCCGTGGAATGTTGGCGAGATCTTCTGGGAAGTGACCAATGCCGACCATGCTCGGCTGCTCGACAATGCCTTCCGCTGGGCCCTCAATGGCCCGGCCCGGGTGCAGTCGGCCGGGCCCGGCATCGTCGACATTGCCACGCGCGACGGGGCAGGCCAGATTTCGGTGCACCTCGTGAACCTCACCAACCCGATGATGATGAAAGGCCCGATCCGCGAAACCATCCCGCTGCGCGGCCAGTCGGTCTCGGTCGCTTTGCCGGCCGGCGCCACTACGGCCACGGCGCGGCTGCTGGTGTCGGGGCTGGTGCCTGCCACAAGCCTCCAGGCCGGCCGGCTGCATGTCGATCTGCCCGAAATCCACACCAACGAGGTGGTGCTCGTCGAGTTCGGGCCCTGAGGCATGCTGCTCTATATCCTGAAGCGCCTCGCCTACATGGTCCCGACGCTGTTCGGCATGTCGCTGGTGTCGTTCCTCATCATCCAGTTGCCGCCCGGCGATTTCCTGACCTCGCTGACCTCGGCGATCGCTGACTCCGGCCAGTCGCTCGACCAGGCTTCGATCGACCGGCTGACCGCGCTCTATGGGCTCGATCGGCCGTTCTACGTGCAGTACTGGAACTGGATTTCCGGCATCCTCTTCCGCGGCGATTTCGGCTGGTCGTTCGACTGGGGCCAGCCGGTGAGCCGGCTGCTTTGGGACCGCATGGGGGTGACGATCTTCGTCTCGGCGCTGAGCCTGGTGCTGATCTGGGCGCTGGCCATTCCGATCGGCATCTATTCGGCGGTGCGCCGCTATTCGATCGGCGACTACGTCTTCACCTTCCTCGGCTTTGTCGGCCTCGCCGTGCCGACCTTCATCCTGGCGCTCGGGCTGATGTATGTGAGTTTCACCTGGTTCGGGCTCAATGTCGGCGGGCTGTTCTCGCCCGAGTATGAGCAGGCACCCTGGAGCCTCGGCAAGGTCGTCGACCTGTTGCAGCATTTGTGGATCCCCGTCGTGGTGATCGCGATCTCCTCGACCGCCGCACTGATCCGGGTGATGCGCGCCAACCTCTCCGATGAGCTTTCGAAGCCTTATGTGGTGACCGCCCGTGCCAAGGGGCTGTCCGAGTTCACCCTGATCATGCGCTATCCGGTGCGTCTCGCTCTGAACCCCTTCGTCTCGACCATCGGCTGGGTGCTGCCCTCGCTGATCTCGGGCGTCACCATCACCGCCATCGTCCTCAACCTGCCGATGGCCGGCCCGCTATTGCTGCGCGCCCTGGTCAGCCAGGACATGTATCTCGCCGGTGCCTTTATCCTGATCATGAGCGTGTTGACGCTGGTCGGCATGCTGCTCTCGGACATCCTGCTCGCAGTGCTCGATCCACGCGTCAGGTACCAGCAATGAGCGAGCTGTCCCAATCCGAAACCGATCTGCCGCCGCCGGTGCTGGCGCGGTCCGGCAGCGCCGCGGCAACCG
>JAEUMC010000567.1 GCA_016793415.1 Devosia sp.
CTGCTCGAAGCCTTCGAGCACGACGATATCCTGGTGCCGCAGTGGCAGCTCTACGATGCCCTCGCCAGCGCACCGCTGCTGCTGATGCGCACGCAACTGACCGAACAGGTGCGGCGCGAGACGTTCGAGGAAATGCTGCGCCGCCGGCGCGACGCCGAGGGCTATGTGATCGAGGGCTCGGGATCCCCTGCCCTGCTCAATACCCCAGAGGATGTCGGCCCGATTGCCGAGTTCGTGCGCAAACTGGTAAAGCGGCGCGCCAAGGCGGCCTGAGCCTGCAAGCGCCCTATTGCTGGCCCGCCGCCTTCTTCGTTCCGGCCATGGCCAGGGCCAGTTCGCGCGCCTGCTCCCGCCAGTGCTCGCGGCCGATGCGCCCGGCGATGCCCAGATGGTTTTCGATCCAGCCGGCGTTCTCGTCGGTCAAGTTGGCCACCTGGTCGAAATGGAAGATGCCGAGGGTATTCAACGCCGTCTCGATGATCGGCAGGATGCCGATGACATGCGTAAGGTCATCCTTGACGCCAAGGCGTGGCGCAGGAAGCCCCTCAGGCTTGCCGGGCGCCTCCTCCGGCTCGGCAGCTGCAACCAGATTGGCGGCCTGGGTCGCGGATGCGACGGCAGCAGCGGACGCCCCGACCGCGGCCTCAGCCGTCACCTCGGGAAGATCGACCTTGCGGGCGCGCGGTGATGCAGCGCGGCGCGGCGACCAGTTGCCCTCGATGGCCCGCATCGCTGCCGCTTCGTCGTCTTCGGTACTGGGCTCGATCGCAGCGGCCGGCTCCGCAGCAATCGTCTCGGCCGGCGGCGACACATCGGGCAGAGCAACCTCTGCCGGAGCACCGGGCAACTCATCGGGCAGCACTTCAACGGCTGCGACGTAGGCAAGTTCAGCGTCTGCGGCGGGCGCGTCCGCCTCTCCAGCCGTCTCCACGGCTACTGTCCTCACGGTCGGCGCGAGTTCTTCCTCTACCGAGAGCGTTGCCACAGTCCCTGCGGTCGGCTCGCCCCTTGCCTCAACCGCCTCCGTCGTGGCGACAGTCGGGGGAGCCGGTTCGACCGCCGGCACTGGCGTCGCAACGACAGCCGCAGATGGCGCCGAGGTCTCTGTTGCGAGCTTGTCGAGCGGGAACGGGATGACTTCGGCGCTGGCCCCCAACGCAGCGACGCGAGCCGGTTCCACGGCGTTGCGCGGATGCGGCACGACCTGCCCGGAAGTCGTTTCGCCGGCCACGCGTGCCGGCCGCATCGCTTCGGTCGGCTTGGTCACCGCGATTTTGGGCAGCGGCGCAATGCTCGGCATGCGGATCTTGCTCGCGAGGCTGCCCGGCTTGTCGCCGGCCAGCGCCAGCAGCGCTTCGGTGAAATCGGGAGCAGGAACTTCGGCGGGGGCCGTCGGCGTTGGCGTCCTCGTCACATCGGCGATCACCGGCGCCTCGACCAATGCCGGTGCTTCGGCAGGCTTCGACGGCTCGGCGACCATAACCGGGGACGGCGCAGCAGCCTTGGCTGGCGCCAGGCGCGCAACGGCCAGGCGAGCCAGCGAGCCAACCACGGCACCGACGAGGAATGCCGCCAGCAACAGCACCGCGATTTCGAGCAGATGGGCAGGGTTCAACATCTCAACCTCAACCCTTTCGCGCCCGGACCGAGAACCAACCGGTGATCAGACCGACCGCCCCCGCACCCAGGACGAACGGCCAGTACACCTCGAGCAGATAGATCAGAGAATCCAATGTCATCGTGGGTGCTACTCGTCCGCGAGGGTGAAGACGATGCGGCGGTTGGCCTGTTTGCCGGCGCGCGTGTCATTGCTGGCGATCGGCAGGCTTTCGCCGTAGCCGATCGCGTAGAGCCGCTCCGGCCCGATGCCGCGCAGGATCAACGCATCGACGACCGCCTCGGCGCGCGACACCGACAGCGCCAGGTTTGCGTCATCCTCGCCATCGGCGTCCGTATGCCCCTCGACGTTGACCGTCGCTTCCGGGCACAGCGAGAGATAGCCGGCCAATTCGTCGATCGCCGGCACCGATTCCTCGGCAATTCGGGCGCTGCCTGACTGGAATACGATGGCATTGCGCGCCGCAAACGCCGTTACCTTGTCGCGGCAGACCTCGAGCGGCGGCAGCAAGGTGATGCTGGTTTCCCATTGATCGAGCGTCGGAGCCGCCGCCAGGGCGCTGAGCGCGGTCTGCTTGGCCGCCTCGGTCTCGGCTCGACCGGTAAACACCCAGCGATCGCCATCGAGACCGAACTCACCATCCGCCAGCAAAGCCAGCGCGCGACTTCCGGCATCGGCATTGGTGACGAAATCGCCCGGCAGCCCGGGGTTGATGGTCAGCGTCTCCGTCGGCTCCCCGCCGGCGATGACGGCGAGATGCCGCCGCATCGGCTCCGCCGGCACTGCGCCAGAGAAAGCGATCTGCCCGCCAAGCGGCTTCTTGGCGTCGAACAGGTAGTTGCGAACCACTGGTGTTGCAGGCTCGGCCACCGGCTCGGGCTCGATGGCGGCAACATCCGCCTCGGAAGGAGCAGGCGGTGCGACCTCGGTCGCCGGGGTCGGCTCAACGGCGGGCTCCGCTTCTGCGGCTGCGGGCTCGGGCTCCGACGGCGCGGTCGCGGTTGGTGCAGCAGCGACCTCTGGTGCAGGTGCTGCCCCGGTTGCGGCGGGCTCGGCCGGTTCCGCCGCAACGGGAGCCGGCTCAGCGACAGCCGCTGTTTGAGTGGGTTCGGCCAGGACCTCAGTCCAGCCTGCCCCGCCGCCGGACGCAGTCGCGACAGCGGCGCGCGCCGCATCCGCATCCGCCGCGGTCAAGGGCTGGCCGGCAATGGACCAGGATTTGCCGTCGTACTTCACCTCACCGCTCTCGAGCGCCAGCAGCGCGTCGAGGCCGGCAAGCGAGTCGGCGATGAAGCCCTGCGGTTCGCCCGATCCGACGAGCGTGGTGTCGCTGCTGACCTTGCCCGCGCGTACCGCCGCGAAGCGGCGCACCTGCTCGGTCGGCACGTAGCCCGATAGCGTGAAGCTGCCATCGGCGGCCTTAACCGCCGACCAGACGAACGGGGTCACAACCGGTGCGGCGTCGGCTGCCTGGATCGCAACGTGCCAGGCCGACGTGTCGGTGGCCGCGCGAAGGGCCGCTTCCACCTCATAGCGACCGGTGGTGGTCGGCAGTTTGCCAGTCAACGACCAGCTCCCCGCCGACAGCGCCAGCGTTCCTTCGTCGAGCGCCAGCAAGGCGTCGAGACCGCCGATGGTCGCCGGGATGAACCCCTCGGGCGCCCCGGCGCCGAGCGCGGTTCCATCGACGACGTTGCTCCCCGCATGTCCAGCAAGGTAGCGCTTCAGCTGCTCGGTCGGCACGAAGCCGGTGAACGCAATGGCGCCGTTGGCCGATTTCTGCGCCCGCCAGACATAGGGATCGACGACAGGAAGCGCCGCCGTCTCGACTGCACCCGGCAAGTTGACGGTATAGGTCCACCCGGCTGTCCTGAGCCCTGTCGCAGCGAAGGCAGATTCGGCAGCAAAGGCCTCCTGTGGCGTATCGACGGCGCCGCTGAGGCTCCAGCTGGCGCCGTCGTAACTGATCTTGCCGCTATCAAGCAGTTGCAGCACGCCGAGCGCCTTGAGCGCCGCAGCCTCGAAGTCGGCCGGGTTGCCGTCGGCGATGACAGTGGTATCGGTTGCACCAGCCGGTAGGCTACTGGTCAGCGCCTTGCGCACCGCCGCGCTCGGCATGTAGCCCGATAGCGCGAATTGCCCGGCGGCGTTCTTTTCGGCGGCAAAGGTGAAGGGCGTCGCCAGGGGCGGCTTCACCGTGGTGTTGGCGAGAATCAGGCCCTGTGGCGCTCCCAGCTCCAGTCGGGTCT
>JAEUMC010000652.1 GCA_016793415.1 Devosia sp.
AGCCAGGTTGCCGCTTCGTCGCGCCACAGGCTCTGTTCGCCCAGACCCGGAAAGCGGAGCAGGACGGCGACGACGAGGATGACCACCAGCAACGCCCTCGAAGGTACGGATGTAAACTTCCATGCCGTCGGTGAGGTAGGCGGCCTGGTCGCCGGTGACGTCTTCCGACACGGCGATCTGCTCGTAGGTGGTGGGCTCCATGAAATGGTAGCCCTCGGCATCGTGGTAGAGGAACTGGTAGGCGCGCTCGTCGACGTCGGCCTTCTCGACCATCTCGACGGTGCGCCAGCTGGCGGCAACCTTCACGCCGTCGGAGATGCGGCGCATGTCCACCTTGGTCACCGAGTTGCCCTTGCCGGGATGGATGTTCTCGGCGACCAGCACGATGTAGAGCTTGCCGTCGTCGTGTTCGACGACGTTGCCCTTGCGCAGCGACGAGGCGATGACCTTGACCATTAGTTCTTCCTTGTTCAACGGTTGGCGAGGGCCTAGAGAGCGGCAGCAAAAGGCCGGGCCGAACGCGCTAATCTGATGTATCGGTGCCGCCGATACCCTAATTCCGCGAAAACCGCCAGTCCCGAGCCGAAAGACGCCTCTTGCCCGCTTCCCCGTCACTCCCGCCGATTTCGCCGTGGTGGACACCCTCGGTGCATGCCGACCGGCGCCCGGCGCTGCTGGCGCGCAACCGGATCGAGCTGGCGGTGCGCAAGTACCTGAGCGAGCGGGATTTTCTGATGGTCGACCCGCCGGGGCTGCAGCGCAGCCCCGGCAATGAAACGCACCTTCACGCCTTTGCCACCACGGCGATCGGCAATGACGGAGTGGGGGAGACGCTCTATCTCCACACCTCGCCGGAATTCTCGATGAAGAAGCTCCTGGCGGCGGGGGAGCGGCGGATCGCCAGCCTCGGGCATGTCTGGCGGAATCGCGAGCGTAGTGCGTTGCATCATCCCGAGTTCACCATGCTCGAGTGGTATCGGGCAGGAGAACCGTATGACGCGGTGATCGCCGATTGCGTGGCGCTGCTGCGGCTTGCGGCAGAGACTACTGACGTCACGGTGCTGCGTTTCCGCGGGCGCGAGTGCGACCCGTTCGCCGAGCCGGAGCGGCTGGGCGTGGTCGAGGCGTTTGAGCGCTATGCCGGGATCGAGCTGTTCGCGACAATGGACGCGGCAGGCGAGACCGATGCCGAGGCGCTTGCCGCCGAGATGCGGCGCGTGGGGCTCGAGGTGCCGCGCGAATACACCTGGTCCTATCTGTTCAGCCGCGTGCTGGTGGAAAAGGTCGAACCTCAGCTGGGGCTGGGGCGGGTGACGGTGCTCGATCGCTATCCGGCTGCCGAGGCGGCACTGGCCCGTCGCACCGGCGATGACAGGCGGCTGGCCGAACGGTTCGAGCTTTACGCGTGCGGGGTGGAACTGGCGAATGGCTTTGGCGAGCTCACCGACGCACCCGAGCAACGCCGCCGTTTTGCCGCCGAGATGGAAGAAAAGCAGCGGCTCTATGGGGAAACCTATCCGCTGGATGAGGAATTGCTGGCGGCCTTGCCGCTGATGGACGAAACCAGCGGCGTGGCGCTGGGGTTCGATCGGCTGGTGATGCTGGCGGTCGGCGCCCGGCGGATCGAAGACGTGCTGTGGGTGCCGGTGGTCGGAGGCGACAGATGAAGCAGGATCGCGCGATCCGGACGGCAAAGGACCTGGTTGCCGCCGGCTTGCTAGAAGCCGATCGCCTCGGCGATGCCGAAGCGGTGGCGAAGCGCTATGCCATCGCGGTGACGCCTGCGACGGCGGGACTGATCGACCGGGCCGACCCGCACGATCCGATCGCCCGGCAGTTTGTCCCTGACCTGGCCGAGCTCAGCACGACGCCCGAAGAACGGGCCGACCCGATCGGCGACCTCTCGCATTCGCCGCTCGAAGGCATCGTGCACCGTTACCCCGACCGGGTGCTGCTGAAAGCCGTGCATGTCTGCCCGGTCTATTGCCGCTTCTGCTTCCGGCGCGAGATGGTGGGGCCGGAGGGGCTGGGGACGCTGGCGCCCGAGGCGATGGATGCCGCGATCGGCTATATCGCCGACCATCCCGAAATCTGGGAGGTGATCCTCACCGGTGGTGACCCGCTGGTGCTGTCGGCGCGGCGGCTCGAGGAGATGCTGCTGCGGCTCAAGGATATCGCGCATCTGAAAGTCGTGCGCTTCCACAGCCGGGTGCCGGTGGTGGAGCCGGAGCGAGTGGACGACAAGCTGATCGCGGCGCTGAAGGCCAGCGGCAAGACCACCTATGTGGCGCTGCACGCCAACCACCCGCGCGAGCTGACGCCGGCAGCGCGCGCCGCGGCGGGGCGGCTGGTCGACGCGGGCGTGGTGATGCTCAGCCAGTCGGTGCTGCTCAAAGGCATCAACGACGACCCGGACGTGCTGGCCGAGCTGATGCGCGGCTTCGTCGAGATGCGGGTCAAACCCTACTACCTGCACCATCCCGATCTCGCACCCGGCACCGCGCATTTCCGGCTGTCGATTGCCGAGGGGCAGGCGCTGGTCAAAGGCCTGCGCGGCCGGGTGTCGGGGCTCTGCCAGCCGACCTATGTGCTGGATATCCCCGGCGGCTACGGCAAGGCGCCGATCGCGGCGAGCAATGTCGAGGCGACGGGGGACGATACCTACGCGGTGTCGGATTGGCAGGGCGGGGTGCATCAGTATCCGCCGGCGGGCAATTACTAGCTCCGGTAGCGCAGCGCTTCGACGATGATCTGGAACGCCGGCGATTGTTGGCGCCGGCTCGGATAGTAGAGGTGGAAGCCCGAGACCGGCGGACACCACGCGTCGAGGATGGCGACGAGTTCGCCGCGCGCCACAGCAGCGCGGACCGCCTCCTCGGGGACGAAGGCGATGCCGAACCCTCTGAGTGCGGCCTCGACCGACAGGTCGATGGAGCTGAAGGTCAGCTGCCCATCGACGCGCACCCGCAACGGTTGTCCATCCCTCGCAAACTCCCAGGCGTAGATGGCACCGCTGCCGATGAGGCGCAGGTTGATGCAGCTGTGCCGTACGAGTTCCTGCGGCGTCGCGGGCGCCGGGTGTCGGGCGAAATAGCTGGGGGAGGCGACCGGGAGCAGGCGACTGTCGGGGGCGATGCGCACCGCCACCATGTCCTTCTCGACGCTTTCGCCCAGTCGCACGCCGGCATCGTAGCCTTGGTCGGCGATGTCGACGAAGCCGTTATCGCTGATCAGTTCCAGCCGGATATCAGGATAGTCGCCCAGCACGCCTGCCAGCTTCGGCCAGACCACCGTGTCGGCGGCGTATTGACTGGCGGTGATGCGGATCGTGCCGGCCGGCTTGTCGCGCAGCTCGCCGAGCGCCAGCAGTTCGGTGTCGATCTCGGCGAGACGCGGGGCAACAGTGGCGAGCAGGCGCGCCCCGGCCTCGGTGGGCGAGACGCTGCGGGTAGTGCGGGTGAGCAGCCGATAGCCGAGCCGCTCTTCGAGGGTCCGCACCGTTTGGCTCAGCGCCGAGGGCGAGAGGCCGAGTTCCGCCGCTGCCCGAGTGAAGCTTCGGGTGCGTGCCACCACGGCAAAGGCAGCGAGATCGTTGTAGCTGGTCCGCACCATTATGAAGCCATGCTTACAGGTAGATGTAGATTAGACGGGATTATCGGTGGAGAGAAGCCGGCCTATCTCAAGCCTCGAAGCAATCGAGGAGCATCATGATGTCGATCCCGACGATCACCCTGAACAATGGCGTCGCCTTGCCGGCCCTGGGGTTTGGCGTCTTCCAGACCCCACCCGACGAGACCGAGGTCGCGGTCGCCGAGGCGCTGCGCGTCGGCTATCGGCACATC
Source organism: Devosia sp. (assembly GCA_016793415.1). Classification (GTDB taxonomy): domain Bacteria; phylum Pseudomonadota; class Alphaproteobacteria; order Rhizobiales; family Devosiaceae; genus Devosia_A. Next base: position 3,843 of record JAEUMC010000652.1, read on the forward strand.
GATACAGCGGCCGGTTACGGCAACGAGCGTGGTGTCGGAGCGGCGATCAAGGCATC
>JAEUMC010000656.1 GCA_016793415.1 Devosia sp.
GGCTATCACGGGGTGAATTTCGGCGGCATCTCAGTGGGTGGCATCGTCACCAACCGCAAGATGTTCGGCACGCTCCTGACCGGTGTCGACCACATGCCGCACACCCATACCCCGGGCAAGAACCAGTTCACCCGCGGCGAACGCGAGATGGGCGGCGAGGACCTCGCGTCCGAACTCGAGCGCATCGTCACGCTGCATGACGCCTCGACCATCGCCGCGGTGATCGTCGAGCCGGTGGCGGGTTCGACCGGCGTGCTGATCCCGCCCAAGGGCTATCTGCAGAAGCTGCGCGAGATCACCAAGAAGCACGGCATCCTGCTGATCTTCGACGAAGTGATCACCGGCTTCGGCCGCCTCGGTACGCCGTTCGCGGCGGACTATTTCGGCGTGACACCGGACATCATGGTGACCGCCAAGGGCCTGACCAACGGGGTGATCCCGATGGGCGCGGTGCTGGTGAGCTCGGAGATCCACGACGCCTTCATGCAGGGCCCCGAGCATGTCATCGAGTTCATGCATGGCTACACCTATTCGGGCAATCCGATCGCCTCGGCGGCTGGGCTCGCGACGCTCGAGACCTACAAGGACGAGGGCTTGCTGACCCGCGGGGCGGAACTGGCGCCTTACTGGGCCGATGCGCTGCACTCGCTGAAGGGCCTGCCGCACATCATCGATATCCGCAACCTCGGGCTGATCGGCGCGATCGAGCTCGAGCCGATCGCCGGCCAGCCCACCAAGCGGGCCTTCTCGGCCTTCGTCAAAGCCTTCGAGACCGGCATCCTGATCCGCACCACCGGCGACATCATCGCGATGAGCCCGCCGCTGATCATCTCCAAGGCGCAGATCGACGAGCTGATCGGCACCCTGGGCAGCATCCTGAAGACGCTTGAGTAGAATGGAACGATTATTCTATATCGACACCGATAGAATGAACGTTCCACAAACGAGCGGAGGTCTGTGATGCAGACGATTCAAAACGCGATCGGCGGCAAGCTGGTCACCTCGACGAGCACGCGCAGCCAGCCGGTGTTCAACCCGGCCACCGGCGAGGCCAGTGCAACGCTGTTGCTGTCGAGCGTCGACGAGGTCAACGCCGCGGTGGCGGCCGCCAAAAAGGCGCTGCCCGCCTGGGCCGCTACCACGCCGATGAAGCGGGCGCGGGTGATGTTCCGGTTCAAGGAGCTGCTCGAAAAGCACGCCGACGAGCTGGCGCGGCTGATCAGCCAGGAGCATGGCAAGGTGCATGACGATGCGCTGGGCGAGCTGGCTCGCGGCATCGACTGCGTCGACTTCGCCTGCGGCGTGCCGCAGCTGTTGAAGGGTGAGTTCAGCCGCAATGTCGGCCCGAACATCGACAGCTATTCCGACCGGCAGCCGCTCGGCGTGGTCGCCGGCATCACGCCGTTCAACTTCCCGGCCATGGTGCCGATGTGGATGTATCCGCTGGCCATCGCCTGCGGCAACACCTTCGTCCTGAAGCCGTCGGAACGCGACCCGAGTGCGCCGATGTTTGCCTGGCAGCTCTTGATGGATGCCGGCCTGCCGGACGGGGTGCTCAATGTCGTCCACGGCGACAAGGAAGCGGTCGACACCCTTCTCGACCACCCCGACATCAAGGCAGTGAGCTTTGTCGGCTCGACGCCGATCGCCGAGTATGTCTATCGGCGCGGCACGCAGGCCGGTAAGCGGGTGCAGGCGCTGGGCGGCGCCAAGAACCACATGATCGTCCTGCCCGATGCCGACATGGACCAGGCCGCCGATGCCCTGATGGGCGCCGGGTACGGCTCGGCCGGCGAGCGCTGCATGGCGATTTCGGTGGCGGTTCCGGTGGGCGACAAGACCGCGGATGCGCTGATCGCGCGGTTGAAGCCGCGGGTCGAAGCGCTGAAGATCGGCCCGGCGACCGACAAGGACGCGCAGATGGGCCCGATCGTCTCCAAGGCGCAGCGCGACAAGATCGTCGGCTATATCGACTCGGGTGTCGAAGCCGGTGCCGAGCTGGTGGTCGATGGCCGCGGCTTCAAGCTGCAGGGCTATGAGAACGGCTTCTTCGTCGGCGGCACACTGTTCGACCACGTGAAGCCGGACATGAAGATCTACCGCGAGGAGATCTTCGGGCCGGTGCTCTCAGTGGTTCGGGCGCAGAGCTACCAGGATGCGGTCGACCTGATCCACGGGCACGAATATGCCAACGGCACGGCGATCTTCACCCGCGACGGCGATGCGGCACGCGACTTCGCCGACAAGATCGAAGTGGGCATGGTCGGCATCAACGTGCCGATCCCGGTGCCGGTGGCCTACCACTCGTTCGGCGGCTGGAAGCGTTCCATTTTCGGCGATCACGGCATTTACGGGCCGGAAGGCGTGCACTTCTACACCCGGCTGAAGACGGTCACCACGCGCTGGCCGGCAGGGATCAAGTCGGGCGCGGAATTCAGCTTCCCGAGCCAGAAGTAGCGGATGCAGACAAGCACCAGCATTGCTGGACTGCCCCTCACCCCGACCCTCTCCCCGGAGGGGAGAGGGGGCGATGGGGCACCTGCGGTGCAAAGCGCGTCCCCTCTCCCCTCCGGGGAGAGGGTCAGGGTGAGGGGCAGTCACGGCGATCCGAAGATCCGGAAGCAGGCGCGAGGTCTAAGGGCCGAACCGACTGATGCCGAAGCGCGCCTGTGGTCCCGTCTGCGAAACCGTCGCCTGGAGGGGTTCAAGTTCGTCCGCCAGTACCCGATCG
>JAEUMC010000692.1 GCA_016793415.1 Devosia sp.
CGCGGTGACCCGATGCTGCTGGGCGAACTGCTGAGCAACCTCATCGAGAACGCCATTGCCTATGCCGGTCCCGGCGCCGAGGCGACGGTCCGCGTCGTCGCCGGGGACGACGTTCTGCTCGAGATTGCCGATACCGGAAAAGGCGTTGCGCCCGGGCAACTGGCCGCCGTCCGCAAGCGGTTCAGTCGCGGCGAGAACGACAAGCCGGGCGCCGGGCTGGGCCTGCCGATCGTTGAGGAAATCGCCCAGTTGCTCGGCGGCGAATTGAATGTGGCCTCTCCGCCAGGCGGTGGATTCCGCGTCCGGCTCCGTCTCCCGGTCGCAGGACAGCACTAGCAACGGTTGCCACTCGCGCTAGTTCGTGCAATATCGTGCACAAACATGCACGGAGTCGCATGATGCTGACCGACGAACGCCACGATGTGATCCGCGCCCTGCTGCTGAGCGACGGGCGGGTGGTCGCCAATGAGCTCGCCGCGCGCTTCGGCGTCTCGGAAGATACGGTGCGGCGCGATCTGCGCGAACTTGCCAAGGCCGGCTACTGCCGTCGCGTCCATGGCGGCGCGCTGGCCCCGGCGCCGGTGGCGATGCCGATCTCCGCCCGTGTCGAAAAGGATGCCGGCACCAAGACCCGGCTGGCGGCCGAGGCAGTGAAGCTGTTGCAACCGCGGCATACCGTGTTCATCGATGCCGGCAGCACCAACTACGCGATCGCGCAGGCCATTCCACGCAGCATCGAACTCACCGTGGTCACCAATGCCCCGGCGATCGCCGCCGCGCTGGCCGACCACGAGCTGGCGACCGTCATCATGCTGGGCGGCATCTACAAGGGCGCGCTCGGCAGCGTCGGCGGCAACGCCACCGTGGAGGCCGTCGAGGCCATCTATGCCGATCTCGTCTTCCTCGGCAGTTGTGCCATCGACGTGACGTTCGGCGTGTCGGCACTCGATGCCGTCGAGGCCGAGGTCAAGCGCGCCATGGTGATGCAAAGCCGCGCCGTCGCCGTTGCCGCGACGTCGGACAAGCTGGGTCTCGCGGCTCCGTTCCGGGTGGCGAGGCCTGCATCGCTCACCCACCTGGTGGTCGAGGCGGGCGCCGATGCTGCGCTCCTCGACGACTTCGCCGCCCAGGGCACCACCATCCACCGCGTCCGCTGACGCCAAGCCGCAGGATCCCCCGCTGTGACCACCACCACGCTTGCGCCCGACCGCCTTCCCTCCGCCCGTCGTGAGCAGATCGCCACCCGGGTGATCTTCCTCGTCGTCGGCATTGTCATGGCGGGTTTTGCGCCACTGGTACCACTGGCCAAGCTTCGCCTTGGCCTCGACGAGGGCGCGCTTGGTTTGCTGCTGCTCTGCCTCGGCCTCGGTTCGATTCTGGCCATGCCGATCACCGGCATCCTGACCGCCAAATGGGGCTGTCGCGCCGTAATCGCCGTTGCTTCGGTGATCATGATCGGCGCCTTCCCGTTCCTCGCCATTGCCGACAGCTGGTTCGCCATGGCGGTCGCCATCGCCATCTTCGGCGCTTCGCTGGGCACGGTCGACGTCGCCATGAATATCCAGGCGGTGATGGTCGAGCGGGACAGCGGCCGGCCGATGATGTCGGGCTTCCACGGCCTGTTCAGCCTCGGTGGCATCGCTGGAGCCGGTGGCATGAGCGCCTTGCTGGCTCTGGGTGGACTCTCGCCGCTGCTGGCGGCCATCGTCGTCGGTGTCGCGTCGCTGCTGCTCGTCGGGTTGTCACTTGGCGGGCTGCTGCCCTATGGCGACAATGGACAGCAGAAATCGCCGCTGTTCGTCATGCCTCGGGGCGGCGTGCTGCTGCTTGGCGTGCTCTGTCTGCTGACCTTTCTCGCCGAGGGTTCGGTGCTCGACTGGAGCGCGGTGTTTCTCACTTCGGTTCGTGGCGCCGATATCGGCCTCGCCGGTCTCGGCTATGCCGCCTTCGCGGTGGCGATGACCGGTGGCCGGCTCGCCGGCGATCGGATCCGCCTCTGGCTGGGCGAGCGGCGGGTCATCCTGCTCGGCGGGCTCATCGGGGCCCTGGGTTTTGCCGTGGTGCTGCTGGTGCCTTCGGCCCATGCCGGCCTTGTCGGCTACTTCCTCGTGGGCGTCGGCGCGTCCAATCTTGTACCGGTGCTGTTCTCGGCCGCCGGGCGTACCCGGGATATGTCGCCGGGCCTGGCGATCACCGCCGTCAGCACGCTCGGCTACCTCGGCCTTCTGGCCGGCCCCGCGCTGATCGGGCTGGTGGCGCACCTGACCACCCTGCCCTTCGCCTTCGTACTACTCTCGGCTGCCATGCTGGCCGTCGCGGCGAGCTTCAAGATCGCCAGGTAGCGGGATTACCTCGCCAACCGGTCGACGATCGCCTTGTCGCCGATGCGATTGCTGGGGTTGTTCAGGTCGCGGCCCAGATCATCCTGGTTGTCGTCGATCTGCTCCACCAGCAGTTTCGCACCTTCCTCGGCCCGCTGCCGGCTGCCGCCGGCGAGGCCGATGATCACCTTGGCGCGCAGCCTCGAGATCCCGTATTTCTCTGCCAGTTCCTGAGGGGCATACTGAGCCATCTCTGCTCTCCTCTCTCGTGTCGGAGATCAACGACCGGTGTGGCGGTAGGTTGCCGGCGCTATCGCTTTGCTCAACACGCCAGCCTCGTCTCGTCCCGGGAAATCTGCGCCGTCGTAACGCAATATTCACCCCATGATTGCAGAACATAACTGGAACACGTATAACACGTTCAGTCTTTGTTCCGATTCTGCTCACGGAGCCGCCATGCTGACGCGCAAGCAACACGAACTGCTGATGTTCATCCACGAGCGGATGAAAGAGTCCGGCATCCCGCCCTCGTTTGACGAGATGAAGGACGCGCTCGATCTGAGGAGCAAATCCGGTATTCACCGGCTGATCACTGCGCTCGAGGAGCGCGGTTTCATCCGGCGGCTTCCCAACCGGGCCCGGGCGCTCGAGGTGATCAAGCTGCCGGATTCGATGAACCCCTCGCTCGGCGGCCGCAAGGCACGCTTCGAGCCGGCCGTCATCGAAGGTAACCTGGGCAAGGTGGCCGCACCTCCAGTCCGTCCCGCTGCTCCCGTCGTCAACGCCGACTCCTATCGTGCCGTCACCATTCCGGTCATGGGACGCATCGCTGCGGGCACGCCGATCGAAGCGATCCAGACGCACAGCCATACCATCATGGTGCCACCCGAGATGCTCGGGCCCGGTGAGCACTACGCGCTCGAAGTCCGCGGCGACTCGATGATCGATGCCGGCATCTTCGATGGCGACACCGTACTGATCAAAAAGCAGGACGCGGCCTCGACCGGCGAGATCGTCGTCGCGCTGGTCGATGACGAGGAAGCGACGCTGAAGCGGCTCCGCCGTCGCGGCAACTCGGTGGCGCTCGAGGCGGCCAATCCGGCCTACGAGACCCGCATCTTCCCGCCCGACCGGGTGAAGGTGCAAGGCCGCCTGGTCGGCCTGCTCCGCAAGTACTGATTTACTGACCCCTCCGCCAACTGGGTCCTTGGGTCGGCAATTTGCCGGCCCTTTTTCTTCTTAAACTCCGCTGCTTTCTTACGAAACCGAACGCACCGGCCGATTATTGCACTAGGGTCGACCCGGCAAAGACGGTACGGTCCGCGCCGCCACGGGAGGCCACGAAGCGTCCTCGGGCAGCGCCGCCAGGCAAATGGCTGGCGCGATCGTACCAGGAGAGTGGACAACCTTCCCGATCGCGCTCTAGCGGCATGGCGGTGCGCGGCAAACTTGCGAGCGCCAGGGAGAAGGTTTTGGCAGCAGAGGTAGAATGGGTCGCCGTTGATTGGGGCACCTCCAATCTGCGCGCATGGGGCATGGACGCCGCTGGCGAAATCGCCTTTGCGCGTTCGTCGCCGGATGGCATGGGCCGCCTCAGCCGAGAGCAGTACCCTGATGTGCTCACCTCGCTGCTCAGTGGCGTGGCCGACGATGTCGAAGACGTGCTGATCTGCGGCATGGCCGGCGCCCGCCAGGGCTGGATCGAAGCCCCCTATCTCGATGCCCCTGCCGATCTCGGGCGTCTCGCCCAGGGCGCCGTGGCGCCCGACATGCCTGGGCCGCTCAACCCACGCATCCTCCCCGGCGTCTGCATGCGCGACGTCGGCGCCGAGGACGTGATGCGCGGCGAAGAGACCCAGCTATTGGGCCTCTCCTCCTTGATCCCAGGCTTCTCGGGGCTGGCGGTAATGCCGGGCACGCACAGCAAGTGGGCGCTGCTCGACGGCACCCGGCTCGAGCGCTTTTCGAGCGCCATGACCGGCGAGATCTTCGAGCTGCTGCGTACCCACTCGGTGCTGCGCCACTCGCTGGGAGGCGAGCTCGAAGGGGAGGATCGTGAGCGCGGCTTTGAGGCCGGGCTTGATCATGGACTGGAGCGTCCCGAACGCCTGACCGCCACTCTGTTCAAGGTCCGCGCCGGCTCGCTGCTCTCCGGACGCAGCGCCCCATGGTGCGCCGGTTTCCTCTCGGGCCTCTTGATCGGCGCCGAGATCGGCGGCCAGCGCGACTGGATCGGCAGCGCCGAGATCCCGCTGGTCGGCAGCGTCGGCCTCTGCGGCTTGTACCAGATCGGCTTCGCCCGGCTTGGCGCCAACACTCGTATCGTCGACGCCACCGACGCCACCCTCGCCGGCCTCAGGGCCGCAAGACAGGCATG
>JAEUMC010000750.1 GCA_016793415.1 Devosia sp.
ACGGCCGACCTGCGCAGTGACCGACGCCGAAGCATTGTCCCAGTCGTGGAAATCCCGCGCCGCCTTGGCGCGCACCGCCGGATCGGCGTCGAACAGCAGCTCGTTGTACGCCGCGAGCAGCCCATCCTCGGGTGTGCCCAGGGGTGCGCCGGCCGTGAACCGCTCCCACTCCTCGGGGTAAAGCGGCGCCAGGCCGCGATAGAGCCAGTCGATCTCCCGCCGCCGCGTCGTCGTCACCCCGCCGAACACCATCGCCGCGACATGCTCGGGATGCGCCTCGGCATAAGCGAGGCCAAGCGTCGTGCCCCAGGAGCCGCCATAGATGACCCATTTGTCGACGCTGAAATGCGCCCCGAGCCGCTCGATATCGGCGACCAGGTGCGCCGTGGTGATGACCGAGAAATCGACGCTTTCGCCTGAGGCGTGCGGCGTGCTCCTGCCGCAGCCGCGCTGGTCGAAGCCGATGATGCGATAGCGTGCGGGATCGAAGAACCGCCGCATCGAGGGCGAAAAGCCCGAACCCGGTCCGCCATGCAGGATCAGCGCCGGCACCCCTTCGGGATTGCCGGCCTCCTCCCAGTAGAGTTGATTGCCATCCCCGACCGCGAGCCAGCCGCTCGCGACCGGCTCGGTGACGGGATAGGCCATCAGCTCACCTTGGCGCAGAAATCCTGGATCCGGCTCACCGCATCCTCGAGCTGCGCGTTCGAAGCCGCGTAGCTGAGCCGCATATGCCCGGCGAGGCCGAAGGCCGTGCCGTGCACCAGCGCCACGCCGGTCTCCTCGAGCAGCGCCAGGACGAACGCCGCATCGTCGGTCAGCGCGCGCCCACCGCCCGAGGTCCTGCCGAGCAGGCGCTTGACCGACGGGAACACATAGAACGCGCCCTCGGGGGTCAGGCAGTCGAGCCCGGTATTGGCATTGAGCCCGGCGACCACCAGATCGCGCCGGCCCTGGAACACCTTGAGCCAGTCGTTCAGGAACCCCTGCGGGCCGTTCAGCGCCTCCACCGCCGCCCATTGCGAGATCGAGGACGGGTTGGTGGTCGATTGGCTCTGCAGCTTGTTCATCGCGCCGAGCAACGGCTTGGGGCCGGTGCAATAGCCGATGCGCCAGCCGGTCATGGCGTGCGACTTCGACACGCCGTTCATGGTCAGCGTCCGCTCCTGGAGCTTCGGCTCCACGCCGGCAATGGTGGCAAAGCTGCCGCCGTCATAGACCAGCACTTCATAGATATCGTCGGTGAGGATGTGGACATGCGGGTGCCGCAGCAGCACATCGGCCAGCCCGCGCAGCTCGTCGCGCGTATAGGCGGCGCCGGTCGGGTTCGACGGCGTGTTAAGGATCAGCCACTTGGTCCTGGGGGTGATCGCCGCCTCCAGGACCTCGGGCTTGAGCTTGAAGCCGGTCGACGCATCGGCCACCGCGAACACCGGGTCGGCATCGCAGAGCCGCACGATCTCGGGATAGCTCACCCAGTACGGCACCGGGATCACCACTTCGTCGCCAGGGTTCAGCGTCGCCATCAGCGCGTTGAAGATGATCTGCTTGCCGCCCGAGGAGACGAAGCAGTCGGCGGCCGTGACGTCGAGCCCGTTGTCGCGCTTGAACTTCTGCGCCACCGCCTCCTTGAGCTCGGGGATACCGTCCACCGCGGTATAGCGGGTCTTGCCTGAATTGATCGCCCGGATCGCCGCTTCGCGCACATGTTCGGGCGTATCGAAATCCGGCTCGCCGGCGGCGAGCGAGATCACGTCCTGGCCCTGGCGCTTCATCTCCACGGCTTTGGAATTGATGGCCACCGTGGCGGACGGCTGGATGCGGCTGAGGGCGTCGGACAGGAAAGCCAAGATCATCTCCCGGAAAAATGGCGGGAAAGCTCTACGGCTTCAGCCTGGCCGGCACAACCGGGACGTTCGTCAAACGCCTGGCGCTCAGACGGCGCGGGCGGGGACGCTGGCGCTGGCCGGCAGGACGATCGGGTTGCCGTCGGCGCGCACCGTGCTCTTGCCACTGCCCATCGCCTGTTCGCCATCCGGCATCAGGCTGACGAGGATAGCTGCGAGTACGGCGGCAAGGGCGAAAACCTTCAACTTCGATATCCCGGAGAACACTGCGACAATGGCCGCTTGTCGCTCCAGGCCGTTGAACCCTGACTGATCTCGCCGTTCATCTCCGGCTCAGGAAGGCTCAGATTCCGACACCGGGCTCCTTGGCGAGCTGCACGCCCTGCACGCGCCAGCCATTGGCCTCCTCGGCCAGCATATAGATTGCGGCATAGAGGCTCTGATCGGTGCCGACGAACTTCACTTCCTGCGCCACCGCCTTGTCGCCGAGCTTCTGAAACCTGCCAAAGCTGTGCGAACGCGATTCCATGATCGGCGCGTAGCCCGCCGTGACGATGGCGTTGAAGAAGGCCTCGGCGCTAGGGAACGCGACCTGGAAGCCGGCGCCCGCATAGCTGAACGCCGCTGCCGCATCCCGCGTGCGGAACGCCTCGATCTGGCTGGTGATCACGCTCTGCCACGGCTCGAGTGCAGTCGCCTCGACACCCTGATCCTGGGCGCGCACTGTCATTGCTCCGCTGAGAAAAACCGCCAGCAGGCCCGCCACTATCAGTCTCAGCCCCGTCGCAAATAGCCCCATGGTCCCATCTCCCCAATGGCATCGGCGGGTTCTCGCCACACGATGGCCTTGAAATCGTACCCGCTTCACCCCTTTAGCAACGAAACATCCGCGCATTCAGCAGGCCCTATCACCGCGTTGTGATCTGCCTGTTCAGCGAGTTCTCATGTCTCCCACCAAGCTTCCCCAGCCGAAGCAGCCGTCCCTGCCCCGGCCGTTGTTCCGCAACGCCCTGAGCGCGGCGACCGCCATCTCGTTCTCGCTGACCTTTGTCGGAGCCGGCATCGCGCTGCTGCTCGGCATCATTCCACCCCGCGCCATCATCGGCGCCGGTGAGATCGATACCGCTGTGGTGCTGCTGTTCGTGCCGCTCTGCGCCCTGCTCTTCGCCATCCTTGTCGAGGTCGTGCGCGCCATTCTGCGCGACGGTATGCAGCCGCCCAAGGCGCAACAGTCCAATCCTCTCTCTGCCTGGAAGCCCGGACACGGCGAAGGCTGAACGGGATAATTCAACGCGTTTCGCGCTCCCCCGTTCATCTTCCCGTTAGCTAGGGTAGTCTAGAAGCCGGTGACGCTCGTTCCGGGCCGTACCTCGCCGTGCCCGCCTCACCCAAGGTGAGCGCCGGACGCGGCGTCTCATGATTTTCGACTGAGGAAACCGACATGACCCGTACCGCTTCTGCCCCGCTCGGCCGCCTGCGTCCGATGCGTGCCCTTCTGCTCGGCACCGTGTTTGCCGGCGTCGCCGCTACCGGCGCCTCCGCCGAAACCCTTTCCGTCACCGGCATCACCCAGGGCGCCGCCACCGGCCCCTATGAACTCTCGGTCCCCAGCGTCGAAGTGGTCGACGGCAACCTCAATGAAGGCGCGGTGCGCGGCCTGTTCACCGGCACGCCCGGCGCCCTCGATGCGCTCGCCACCCTCAATGCCAAATCGGTCACCATCCCCGAGATCAAGGTCAGTTATCCGAGCTATGTCGATGGCGCCGGCCCGTCGGTGATCACCTACCGTGACATCACGCTGACCGATGTCGCCAATGGCGTCGCGGCTGCCGCCCATGTCGGCGGCGCCGATTTCAGCGGCGCGGAAAACGTCACCGGCACCTTCGGCGAGATGTCGGTCGGCCGCTTCGATCTGGCAGCGCTGCTCGGCTTCTACGGTCTCGCCGCTGCCCCGGCCGCCGGCACCGAGATGAAGGAGGTCTATGCCGACTTCAAGTTCTCCGGCGGCTCCCTCAAGGGTGGCGACGCCTTCAGCTGCGAGTTCGGCACCGGCGAACTCGGCAGCTTCAGTGCCCGCCCACTCAAGCAGAATTTCACCGAGATCAACGCCCTGATCGTCGAGGCGGATGCCGCCCAGAAGGCTGGCACCGAAGTGGCGCCCGAGACGGTCGACAAGCTTGTCCGCTTCTACGCCGACATGTTCACCGCGTTCTCCTCGACCCCGATGACCTTCACCGGCTTCAACTGCTCGGGCAAGGACGACAAGGGCAACCCGCTGACCGTCGCCTCGGGCCCGATCACCATCGGCGGCTTCGAGCCCGCCATCTACCCGGCCATCTCGCTCGACGATTTCGATATGACGGTCGAGAACGACGGCTTCCTGAAGTTCGGCAACTTCACCTGGAAGAAGATGGACTTCACTGCGGCAATCGCGGCGATCGAAGCCGCGGCCAAGCTTGACGAAGCCTATTTCACTGCCAATTGGCGCAAGCTCGTTCCTGCGCTCGACGGCATGAGCCTCGCCGATCTCAGCATCGACGTGCCCGATCCGGAGGCCTCCGGCAAGCGCATCACCGGCACGCTCGGCGCCTTCGACGCCACGCTCGGCAACTACGTCAACGGCATCCCGGCCAATATCGCGCTCAGCCTCTCCAACTTCATCCTGCCGATCACCGCCGAGATGACCGACCTGCCGGTGGCCGATCTGCTTGCGCGCGGCGTCGACAAGCTGGACATCTCGCTCGGCACCAAGCTCGCCTGGGATCAGGCGTCTTCGACCATCAAGGTCGACGACGTGCTGATCGACATGGGTGCGCTCGGCCGCATCAATCTGTCGGGTACCTTCGGCAACGCCACGCAATCGCT
>JAEUMC010000816.1 GCA_016793415.1 Devosia sp.
CCCGAGAATCTCGGGCGCGCCGACAACGCGGCGATCGAGGTGGAAGCGCGGCTCTATCCGCCATTCGGACTTCTGGGGCAGGACCGCACCAAGACCCCGGCATTGGCGGAAGTGCTGCGCAATGCCGGCATTGCCGCAAACCAGCGTGTCGGTGTGCTCGGCTGGAAGTACTTCGGGCCTGACGAGGCCTCCAAGCCTGAATCCTGGCTGGAAACGCCATCCTACATCGTCGACACGTTGCGCCAGATCGTCGGTGCGGACGGTCGCGTGGTGAACGCCAACGCGCTGCTGATGCACGCGGTGAGCGGGCTGCGGGCCGTCAACGAGATCGTCCAGATCGCCCAGTTCGAGTTCGGCGCGGTCGCCTGTTCAGAAGCCGTCAAGGCGGTGATCGCCAATGTGCGGCCCGGGATGAGCGAGTTCGAAGCGGTGCAGCAGATGCGGCTCGGGGTGCTGCCGCACTCGTGCCACACCATGTTCTCGTCCGGTGACAAGCTGGTCGGGCTCAACAGTCCCTCGGGCAAGAAGCTGGCCAAAGGCGATCCGATGACCTCGGCGGTCGGCTATTGGGGTGGGTTGTCGAGCCGCATGGGTTGGCTCGTCGAAGACGAGTCGGCGCTGCCGGCCAATGTGCGCGACTATGTCGACCGCCTTGCCGGCCCGTATTTTGCCTGCGCCGCGGAATGGTACGAAACCATCGGCATCGGCGTTACAGGTGGCGAACTCGATGCGCTGGCGCGCCGCCACCTCGATACGCCGTTCTTCAAGCTGGTGCTCAACCCCGGTCACCTGATTCACCTCGACGAGTGGATGAACACCCAGGTCTATCCAGGCTCGAAAGAGGTGTTCCTGTCGGGCCAGGCGGTGCAGTGCGACATCATTCCGGCCGCTGGTCCGCCCTACTATGGCGCCAACATCGAGGACGGCATCGCGCTGCTGGACGACAAGGGCAGGGCGGAACTGAAGTCGGATTTCCCCGACGTCTGGAACCGTATCCAGGCGCGTCGCGCCTTCATGGGCGATGTGCTCGGAATTCGGCTGAAGCCTGAGGTCCTGCCGCTCTCCAACCTGGCCGGCGCCATGCCGCCCTACTGGTTGTCGCCGAACCGCATCGTTTCCAAAGCGTGATGTCACATGAGCGGCGTCACTTGCCAATTGGCGCGACGCCCTCTATCCGTTCTGCCATCGACATTTGGCTGACATCCGGCCGTATGCCCCCGCTCTCGGTCAGGCGCACGATAGGACTCCAAAATCGACTGACCGGGCAGGGTGATCCTTTTGTCGTTCTGTCCACCACATCACTGCGAATGAGGGACCACCCTATGGAAAAGGGCACCGTCAAATTCTACAACGATCAGAAGGGCTATGGTTTCATCCAGCCCGATAACGGCGGCAAGGACGTCTTCGTCCATGCTACCGCTCTGCAGCGCGCCGGCATGACCGGTCTCGCAGAGGGCCAGAAGGTCTCGTTCGAGACCGGCGAAGACCGCCGCACCGGCAAGATCGCCGTCACCGAGATCTCCGCCGCCTGATTGGCGTAGGGATTTGAGTTGAGAGGGCCGGGGACCGCATGGTGCCCGGCCTTTCTCTTTCGTCAGGCTCAGTGCTTGCCGCTGCCGGCCTCGCCCCAGGTGATCAGCCGCGCGCTGCGGTGGCCGGTGAGGTAGATCCATAGCCAGCTGATCGCCACCGAGACGCGGTTCTTGAGCCCGATCAGAAAGTAGATGTGGGCCAACCCCCAGGTCCACCAGCCGATCCAGCCGGTCAGTTGGATCCAGCCGAAGTCGATCAGCGCCGCGCTCTTGCCGACCGTGGCGATATCGCCCAGATGCCTGTAGCGGAACGGGCCGACCGTCTCGCCGTTGAGCCGGGCGCGGATCATCGCGGCCGCATACTTGCCGCCCTGCTTTGCAGCATCGCCGATCCCGGGCACCGGTTTGCCGTTCGGAGCCGCCACCGTCACGGTGTCGCCGATGGCGAAGATGTTCGGGCTGCCGGGCACCGTGAGGTCGGGCTCGACCTTGATCCGTCCGGCACGATCCGCCTCGACACCTAGCCACTTGGCCGCCGGCGATGCCAGCACGCCTGCCGCCCAGATGATGGTGTGGGCATGCAGGACCTGCCCGTCGAAACGCACGGTGTCTGCCGTCACCTCGGTAACCGGCTGGCCCAGCATCACCTCGACGCCGAGCTTTTCCAGCGCCGACTTGGCATAGGCCGAGAGGTTCTCGCGGAAGTTCGCCAGTACTCGCGGTCCGGCCTCGATCAGGATCACCCGTGCTTCTTCAGGCCGGATCGAGCGGAACTCGTGCTTCAGCGTGGTGCGCGCCAGTTCGATCACCGCACCGGCCAGCTCCACTCCGGTCGGACCGGCACCGATGATGGCAAAGGTGAGCAGCGCCTTGCGCTTGTCCGCATCGGCTTCGCGCTCAGCCGCCTCGAACGCCAGCAGCAGCCGGCGCCGCATGGCGGTTGCATCCTCGAGCGTCTTGAGTCCCGGCGCGAACGGCTCCCAGTCGTCATGGCCGAAATAGGCGTGTCGCGCACCGGTGGCGATGATCAGGCTGTCATAGGGCACCCGCCCGCCGTCTTCGAGTTCGACCAGTTGCGCCTGTTTGTCGATGCCGGTGACGTTGCCGAGCAGGGTCGTCACTTCCGGCCGGTGCTTGACCAGCATGCGGATCGGCCAGGCGATTTCCGACGGGCTGAGAGCGGTGGTGGCCACCTGGTAAAGAAGCGGCTGGAACAGGTGATGGTTGCGCCGGTCGATGACGGTGATGTCGACAGCGGCACCTTTGAGCTTCTGGATTGCCGCCAGGCCGCCGAACCCGCCGCCGATCACGACGACCCGATGCCGTTGAGCCGAGTTGGTCATTTCGAACCCCACTTCCAGTGCCCGCACTGCATGTAGGTCTTTGATCCATAATCTCAATGAACGGCGCGCGCGCCGCGCGCAGGCCTCGCATGCAACCATGGCAGGGGAGGCGACGGAGGGAGCCTTGCACGATCATGCATGGGGGTAAGGCTCCCTCCTCGCTGGCGCGTCTCGCGCCACGCCCCGCCGCGAACGGCGGGAACCTGTCTAGGCGGCTGAGCCGTCAAACTCTCGCTTCGCCGCCTCGATGCTCTGCTGGTTGCGTACTGCGAACGAGCCGAGCGGACGAACGCTGGCAGCGAAGTCGCGGCCGAGTTCGGTGAGCTCGTACTCGACCCGCGGTGGGATGGTGGCAAACGCGGCGCGGGCCGCAAAACCATGCCGCTGCAGGTTGCGCAGCGTCTGCGTCAGCTGCTTCTGCGAGATGCCGTCGACGGCGCGGGAAATCTCGTTGAACCGCAGCTTGCCGTCCCGCATCGCCGACAGCACGTCGACGGTCCAGCGGGCACCGGCGAGATCGAGCAGGTCGTGGACAATCTCAAACTGGCTGGCCATGTCGTCTTACCCTGTAGTTGGTGTGGTCCACCCGGCCGCTGAGCGCGGTCGGGCTTGGTCGTTCATTCGCCCATCGCGTGGGCGCGTTCCTCGGCGGTCATCGGCTTGGCAGCCTTGGGCCGGCGGAGCAGGAAGACGATCGGCAGCGACACGAAGGTCAGGATCATCATCAGGTGGAAATCATCGAGGAAGGCGAGCATTGCCGCCTGCTGGGTGATCATCCCGTGGATCGTTCCGACCACATTGGCGAAGCCACCATAGGCCGCCGCGAAATCGCGCAGCGGGCCGGAATCGAGCGTGATCCGCTCAGCCAGCTCGCCATAGTTCACCACCTGCATCTGCGCCAGGATCGTCGTCACCACCGAGATGCCGACACCCTGGCCGACATTGCGGATCAGGCTGAACATCGCCGTCGCATCCACCCGGTACTTGGCGTTGATGGTGGCGAAGGCCAGCGAGTTGAGCGGCACGAATACAAAGCCCATGCCGATGCCCTGCAGGAACCCCGAGATGAGGATCGGTCCCGAGCCCATGACGATGTCGAACTCGGTCATCATGTAGAGCGAGTAGCCCATCAGCAGGGTGCCGCCGACCACCAGGAGGCGCGGGTCGTACTTCGACACCAGGCGGCCGACGATGATCATCGACACCATCGTGCCGATGCCGCGCGGGCCCATCAGCAGGCCGGTCTCGATCACCGGAAAGCCCATCAGGTTCTGCAGCATCGGCGGCAACAGCGCGAGGCCCGAGAACAGCGTGATGCCGGTGATGAAGATCAGTACCAGCCCGGTAACGAGGTTCCGGTCCTTGAACATTCCCATGTCCATGAACGGGTTCTCGGCCGTGAGGCAGTGCACCACGAACACCCACAGCCCCGAAATGGCGAGCAGCAGATAGAGCCAGATCTCGGTCGAGTCGAACCAGCCGACCCCCTGGCC
>JAEUMC010000838.1 GCA_016793415.1 Devosia sp.
AGCACGGCGCTGACGATGATCGAGCCGGGGACCAGGAGGCGCGTGGTGCCCCACTTGTCGTAGAGCCGGCCGACCACCGGGCCGAGCAGGCCCATCATCAGGCTGCCGGGCAGCAGCATCATGCCGATCTGCAGCGGATCGAGCTTGATGACGTTTTGCAGGAACAGCGGCAACAGGATGATGACGCCGAACAGCGACATCATGGCGATCGCCATCATCACCACCGACAGGGTGTAGTTGGTGATGCCGAACGTGCGGAGGTCAAGCAGCGCCTTATCCTGCAGCGTCAGCTGGCGCCAGACGAACAGCACCATGGTGACGAGGCCGACGCCGAGCGGAATCCACGGCGACATGCCGTGTTCGCCGGCGGCGGACGCGGCTTCACCAAAGCTCGACAGGCCATAGACGATGCCGCCGAAGGCCAGCACCGACAGGACGACCGAGATCAGGTCGAGCGGGGTCGAACGCGGCTCCGAGACATTCTTCATCCGCCAGGCGCCGAGCGCCAGCGCGGCGAGTGCGATGGGCAGCACCAGGATGAACATGAAGCGCCAGTCGAAATGGGTGAGGATGAAGCCGCCGATGGTCGGGCCGATGGCCGGGGCCACCGACATGACGATCGAGATGTTGCCCATGGTCTTGCCGCGCGATTCGGGCGGCACCAGCGTCATCACCGTGGTCATCAGCAGCGGCATCATGATGGCGGTGCCGACGGCCTGGATGACACGGCCGAACACCAGGAGCTCGAGGCCTGGCGATAGGGCGCAGATCAGCGTGCCGGCCGAAAAGATCGCCATGGCGAGCATGTAGATCGGCCGGGTGTTGATGCGCTGCAAGAGGAAGCCGGTGATCGGAATCACCACCGCCATGGTGAGCAGGAACGCCGTGGTCAGCCACTGCGCCGCGCTGGCGGTGACGCCAAGATCGGTCATCAGCGGCTGGATCGCCACGCTCATGATGGTTTCGTTGAGAAACACCACGAAGGTCGAGACGAGCAGCAGTGCAATCACCAGCCGGTTACGGGCGGCGGTGGAGGAATCGACGGGCGCGGCAGCGGCCGTCGAGGGGATATCGGTCATCGTTTCGGAGGTCATTTGCGGCCTGCCTTGCGCTGAAAGGAAACAAGAACGGGGTGGCTGAATGGCGCGGGCGGGGTGGCTGGGGCCAGCCCGCAGGGCGAATAACGCCCCACTATCGGGGCGGCAATTACCGGCGGGGTCATCGAGAAATCTCCTGAGCTGTCACCGATACGACGAGCGACCGGTGGCGAAATCGACAGCGTGCGCCGCAAAAATAGTTAAGCGGCGGATTAAGCGTTGATGAGGTGAAAGTCAATGTCGGGGCGCGACGAGGGACCAGGTCGTCAGCGCGCATGGCGGTGGTGTTAGCGCAGGGTGGGGGGCTTGAAGCAAGCCCCTTCAAACCCATATGTAGAAACTGAGGCGTTGCGCTAGGTGGGCGCGTGCCGAGCAGTTTCCAAGGGCTGGAGCTTCGCTTCGGCCCTTTTTGTTTTCCAGCTGTGGCGTTCGGGAACCTTTTGAAGCCCGCTCACTCCAATGGTCGACGTGCTCATCGAGGCGCGCCGATCACGGAGTTCACCATGAAAATCCTCTCGCTCGTTGTTGCCGCGTTGCTCGCCGGCGCGCTGCCGGCGCTGGCGCACGATGTGCCGGCCGAGATCGCCAAGTCGCCGCCGGCAGGCGCCTTCAAGGCTGTCAGCTCGCTGGTCAAGCTGCCGGATTTCCTGCCCGGTATGGGGCAGCTCTATGTCGACCCCGCTTCGCTGCCAGCCGGACCGTTCCTCGCCTACGACCATGACGGCAAGCTGGTCAGCACGATCTACATGCTGCCGCTCAAGGATCTCAATCCGGACAAGCGCTTCGAGGATCTCGCGGCGCCGGGCGGCAATGTCGACCACGTCGATGTCTACTATAATGCCGGCCACCCCGGAGTGGAGGAGCCGCATGTGCACGTGGTGCTGTGGCACGTGCCGGTGGCCGACGAAGCGCGGGTGGCGCAATGAGCGCGACGCGCAGGCAGGCGCTGATCGGCGGCGGGGGTCTCCTCGCCGCCCTGCTGGTGCGCCCATTGCCGGTGCTGGCGGATGGGACCGTCGAGATCGTCATGCAGGGGACGCCCGATGGTGCCGAGGTGTGGTTCGATCCGGTCGGCATCCTGGTGCAGCCGGGCCAGACCATCCGCTGGACCAATCGCGACCCGGGCAACTCGCACACGGTTACGAGCTATCACCCGAGCCTGTTCGAGCGGCCGCGGCGCATCCCCGAGGGGGCGACGCCGTTCGATTCGGGTTACCTGCTGCCGGACGAATCGTTCTCGCTGACGCTGAGCCTGCCCGGGGTCTATGATTACTACTGCGTGCCGCACGAGCATGCCGGGATGGTGGGCCGGATCGTCGTCGGGACGCCCGGCGCCGGCTTCGCCGAATACGCCGATGCCGGCGTTGGGTTGACCGAGCTGCCGGAGGCGGCGCTGGCCGGGTTCCCGGAGGTCGCGGCGATCGTCGTTGCCGGTGCGGTGCACCGGGAGTAGGGAGAGATGCACATGCTGACGGTGCTGAAACC
>JAEUMC010000839.1 GCA_016793415.1 Devosia sp.
ACCGCCTCGAAAGCGTCGGAAAACCCAAGAAGGTCATCATCATCGCCATCATGCGAAAGCTCATCGAGGCCGCAAACCTCGTCCTCAAACGAGCAACACCATGGGTCATCGAGACCCACTGACACATGGTTGCTCCCCCGCGGGGCGGGGGAGGATCAGGGAGAGGCCGGTGGTTGGCCTAAGCCGTGCTGATCTCGTTGGCTTCGAGGTAATCGCGGTTCAGCTCGATGCCGAGGCCGGGCACGCGCGGCAGCTTCAGCGCGCCGTTGGAGTTGTCGAGCCGGGTGTGCATCAGTTCGTTGTAGCCGCCGAGGTCCCAGCGCGAGGTTTCGAGCTTGTAGAAATTGGGCACCGTCATCATCACGTGAGCGCCGGCCAGCACATTGATCGGCCCGCCGGCGTCGTGCGGCGAGATCGGCACGTAGAAGGCCTCGGCCAGCGAGGCGATCTTCTTCATTTCGGTGATGCCGCCGGTCCAGGTGACGTCGGGCATGATGTAATCGGCGAGCTTGTTTTCGAGGATGGGGACGAAATCCCACTTGGTGTGGGCGCGCTCGCCCACCGAAATGGCGGCGTTGACCTTGTCGCGCACCTGCTTGAGCGCCCCATAGCTTTCGGGCGGCACCGGCTCTTCGAACCAGTCGATCTGGCCGGCCTCCTCGAGCGAGCGGCAGAGCCTTATGGCGGTGGGCACGTCGAAGCGGCCATGCGCATCGATCAGGATTTCGACCCCGGGCCCGGCGGTCCGGCGGATCAGCGCGGTCAAATCGGCGGCCTTCTTTTCGTCGGCGCGCGACAGCATGCCGTCGAGATAGCCGTCGCGGCGCTCGCGATCGCCCTGGTAGGGGAAGGGGTCGAATTTCAGCGCGGTGTGGCCGGAGCGGACGATGTCGGTGATCTCGGCCACCACGGCTTCGTCGGAGGTGAACTTCGACTGATCGGGGTGGGTATAGAGCGCGATCTCGTCACGCACCGCACCGCCCAGGAGCTCATAGACCGGCAGGCCCAGCAGCTTGCCGCGGATATCCCACAGCGCGATGTCGATGGCGCTGACGCATTCGCAGGCGGCGCCGCGGCTGCCCATATAGGTGAAGCTGCGAAACAGCTTGTGCCACAGCCGCTCGATGCGGCTCGGATCCTCGCCTTCGATCTGCCCGCTCACCTGCCTGAGGATGGCGGCGAGCGCCCGGTTGGCGATTTTGGTGGTCGAGGTGATCTCGCCCCAGCCCGAAATCCCCTCGTCGGTGGTGACTTCGACGAACAGGTATTCGCCCCAGTAGGAGCTGGTGGCCTTGACCAGCCAGGGCCGGACGCCGGTGATCTTCATGTGATGGCTCCCTCAAACCACGATGCACGCCATTGGCGTGCGAAACTGCCTCAGCCGGCACGCCGCGAGCTGGCGGCGCGCATCTGCTCGAGCACGTGCCGGCCGGCGCCATCGACATGCACGGCAATCAGGCTGGCGGCCTTTTCTGCCTCGCCGAGCTTGACCAGCCGGATCAGCTCGCGGTGCTCGCGCATCACCTGCGCCTGGCGCACCAGGGTGTACTGGTAGCGCCGGGCCACGGCGCGCAGCACCTCGCGGTGCTTCCACCAGAGTTCCGCGGCGAGGTGGTTGTAGTGGCGCTCGTACATGACGTTGTGGAACTGCGTGTCGAGTTCGCCGTGCAGCACCTGATCGGCAAAGTTGTTGGCCTCGATCTCGTCCTGGATCTGCTCCAGCGCAGCGATATCGGCAGTGGTTGCCATGCCGACGAACCAGCGCACCATCGAGGGTTCGATCAACACGCCGATCTCGTAGGTGTCGCGCACGAAATCCTGGTCGATCGGGCGGACCCGGGCGCTCTTGTTGTGGACGATCAGCACAAAGCCCTGC
>JAEUMC010000869.1 GCA_016793415.1 Devosia sp.
CCGCCTCGCGCGACAGATCGGTCTGGGCCGAGAGATCGGACTCGAGCTGGGCGATGGTCGCATCCTTGCCGTCGGCGCCATTGCCGAGGCCGGCGAGCTGCGCCGCCATCTGGTCGCGCTCGGTGGTCGCGCTGCTGAGCGTCGCGGTGAGCGTCGCGATAGTGGTTTCGAGGTCGCTCGAGTTGACCTTTTCGAGCTGCAGCAACTCGGTCAGCTCGGCGATCTGGGCGTTGAGCCGGCTCATCGCCGTATCCTTGCCGCTGATCTCCTGGCCGAGGAAGAACTGGCTCAGCATGAACAGCGAGAGCAGGAAGATGATGACCAGCAGCAGGCTCGACAGGGCGTCGACGAAGCCCGGCCAGTAGTTGGTAACCTGCGAGCGGCGGGAGCGGGTGGAACTCGCCATCAGTTCGGCCGCCGGTCGGATTCACCCTCGCGCAGCATGGCTTCCATCAATTCGCGCAGCTTCTTGTTGGTCTCGCCCTGCTGGATGATGTGGCCGCGCAGGTCTTCCTGCTCGGCCTTGATGTGCTTGACCAGCCCATCGATGCCGCGCGCCAGTTCGGCCATGGCGCGGATGGCGTTCTGCGACGAGCCGGAGTTCTGCAGGGTCGAGCCGAACTGCGCCAGCATCGCCGACATTTCGTCTCCCGAGACCCCCAAGCCGGTGGCCTGCATCTGGGTGACCGGATGATCGAGCTCGGTCATCGAGGTCATCCAGTCCTCGAGGTCGGTGTAGAAGGCGTTCTGCGCCTGGCTGGCCTGCAGGTCGAGGAAGCCGAGGATCAGCGAGCCGGAGAGGCCGAGCAGCGAGGCGGAGAACGCCGTGCCCATGCCGCCGAGCGGGGCGGCGAGGCCTTCCTTGAGGTTGGAGAACAGCGTCGCGGTATCGCCGGCCGTGGCATCGAGCGCCTGGATGGTGGAAGCGACGTGGGTGACGGTTTCGAGCAGGCCGTAAAAAGTGCCGAGCAGGCCGAGAAACACCAGGAGGCCCGTCAGGTAGCGCGAGGTATCCTTGGCCTCATCGAGGCGGTTGCCGACGGAATCGAGGATCGAGCGCATCGAGGATGGGGTGATCACCGCTTCGCCGAGCCGGTCGCGCAACAGGTTTGCCACCGGCGCGAGGAGCCGCGGTTGGGTCGCCGGCATGCGGCCTTCCTGCAGCGCGTTGACCCAGTTGATCTCGGGAAACAACCGGATCACCTGCCGGAAACTCAGGATGATGCCGATGAAAAGCGTCAGCAGAATCAGCGAGTTGATGAACGGGTTGGCCCAGAAGAAGATCAGCAGCTGGTTGGCGAGGATGGCAGCGACCAGTGCCACCAGCACCAGGAAGATGACGATCTTGACCAGATAGACCGCGGGGCTCGCCAGGCGATACGGGTCGTAAGTCTGCGACATGTCGCGGGCCCCATGCTCAAATGAAATCGGCCTGACAATAGTGCGCTTCGGCGAATCCACGCAACGGTCGGCGACCCGCGTCGCGGGTTAACCCCATGAAATCCCGACAATGCGACGTGAGGGTGACGGGGCGGTGGCCCCGCCGTGATGTTGCCGAGCGGCTCTGGCTAGCTGACCGCTTTGACGATCTTCAGCAGCTGCGCCTGGATGGTCTCGTTGCCGGCGATCACCTGGCCGTTCCAGATCGAGCCGGGGGTGCCGGCAGAATCGGTTACCGCGCCGCCGGCTTCGCGCACCATGAGAAAGCCCGGGGCCACGTCCCACGGGGCGAGGCCGGCTTCCCAGTAGCCATCGAAGCGGCCGGCGGCGAGCCAGGCGAGGTCGGTCGAGGCCGAGCCGGTGCGGCGGATGCCGGAGACGGCGGGGGTGACCTGCGCCAGCTGCTTCAGCTGCAGCACATCGAGCGCGCGGCCGCGTGAGTTGATGCCGGTGACGACGACGGCGTCGGCGAGGTGACGACGGTTGGCGACGCGCAGACGCTTGCGGTCGTTCAGCCAGGCGCCGCCGCCCTTCTCGGCAGTGTACAGTTCTTCCATCGCCGGATTGTAGATCACCGAGGCGACGATCTCGTTGTTGCGCTCGAGCGCGATGGCGCAGGCGAACAACGGAATGCCGTGGAGGAAGTTGGTGGTGCCGTCGAGCGGGTCGACGATCCAGCGATGCTGGCCGTCGGTGCCCTTCACTTCGGTGCCCTCCTCGCCGAGGAAGGAATAGGTCGGGCGGGCCTTCTGCAGTTCGTTGAAGACGATCTCCTCGGCGCGTTTGTCGGCATTGGAGACGAAATCGGCCGGGCCCTTTACCGAGACCTGCAGGTTCTCGACCTCGCCGAAATCCTTGGCGAGAGAGCGGCCGGCTTTGGTAGCGGCCTGGACCATGACGTTGAGAAGCGCCGAGCGCATGGGGAAAACTCCGCGCGAGAAACCGGAAACGAGGGAAGGGCCGCTATGTGCCCGAGAACGCTGTTCAGTTCAAGGGCGTCTCGGCTGGCGCCGCCGACTCAGGGGTGGGCGTGGTGTTGGCCGCAACCTTGGTGGGCGGCTGCGACGGCCAGAAGCGGGCGCGTTCTTCGGCGCGGGTCAGCATGTCGGGCTTGATGCCGGCCAGCAGCTTGTCGAGCTGCGGATCCTTGAGGCCCTGGCGCCGCGCCAGGGCGCGGTACATCGCGGCATCCTCGAGATTGGCGGTCACGCCCTCACCGGCGGTCAGCAGCTTGGCATAGCGGTTCTGTGCCACCGGGTTGCCGGCATCGGCAGCCCGCGCGTACCAGCTGGCGGCAGCGGCGCGATCCATCGGCACGCCTTTGCCGAGATAGAGGATGGTGGCGTATTCGACCTGCGCGGCAGCCAGACCATCCTCGGCGGCGAGCCGGAACTGCTCGGCGGCAGCCTTGGCATCGGGGGCAATGCCGGCGCCCTCGGACAGCATTCCGGCATAATCGTAACGGGCTTCGGTGATGCCGGAATTGGCGGCCTCGCCGATCAGCGCCGCGGCCTTGGTGAGGCTGGGCTCGGCATAAATGCCTTCGACATGCAGCAGGCCGAGATTGTACTTGGCGGCCATGTTGCCGGCGTCAGCGGCGGTCTTGAACAGCTCGGCGGCGTGCTTGCGATCCTTCGCCACCCCGGTGCCATCCTGATAGAGCATCCCGAGTTCGAAGGTGGCGAGCGCGTCGCCATGGGCGCTTGCCATGCCGTACCAGCTGGCGGCCGCGGCAAAATCCTCCGGCACGCCGAGGCCCTTGGCGTAGATCTCGGCAATCAGCGTCTGGGCGTGTGCATCGCCCTTCTCGGCGCGCGGCAGGGCCAGGTTGAGCGCGGTGAGGAAGAAGCCGCGCTGGTAGGCGCCATAGGCCGGATCGATCTTCTCGCCGAAAATGGAGTCGCTGATGGTCAGGGCGTCGGGCGCCGCCTGGTTGAGGAACTCCTCGGGCACCGGCCCGATCCGCAGATCTTCCATGCCAAGATTGTCGGGGTACTGCATGTCCTTGGGGCGCAGATCCTCGAAATCGGTGCGGCCGGACTGGGCCAGCGCCGGCAGCGCCAGGCCGGCCAGCAGCAGCGCAAGGCCGAGGCGACGCATCATTTTGCCGGCTCCGACAGCGTCAGCGGCAGGCCGATGAACTCGCAATCGCCGG
>JAEUMC010000805.1 GCA_016793415.1 Devosia sp.
CCGCTTCGGCATCGTCACCGGCCCGGTCTACTGCACCAAGATCGCTTCGAAACTGGTGCGCACCTATACCGACCGGCACGGCCTCAAGGACCTGGCGCGCGAGCTCTTGAACATCGATATGTCCAAGCAGCAGCAGAGTTCGGACTGGGGTGCCGAGAAGATCTCGGAAGCGCAGCTCGACTACGCCGCCTCGGATGTCCTCTACCTGCACGACCTGAAGCGCCACCTCGACCGCATGCTGAGGCGTGAAGGCCGGACCGAACTGGCGCAGGCCTGCTTCGAGTTCCTCAAGCACCGGATCGACCTCGACCTGATGGGCTGGGACGAGACCGACATCTTCGCGCATAGCTGATGGCGTCGCTGGCCGCCCCGACCGACGATCGCGCCGCGCTCTATCAGCGCCTCGATCGTCGCAACCGGCTGGTCGGCCTGCTGCGCTGGCTGGTGCCGGCCGGCGGCGTGCTGGTTTTCGTAGTGCTGCTGGCGATGATCGTCGTCGACAATCTCAGCCAGCGCTTCGGCTACTCCAACATCCGGATCGACCGCGACAACCTGGTGGTGGAAACGCCGCGTCTCACCTCCACCGGAGAGGACGGTACGCTCTACGCGCTCTCGGCGCGGGCGGCCAAGGTTGCCCCGATGCGGAACGACCTGATCGACATGGAGGACGCGGTGTTCACCATGACCCCGCCGGAAGGCGCCGCCATGCGGGCCGAGGCGGCCGCCGCGCAGTTCCAGACCAACGATCAGTTGCTGAATGTGCCGGGTATCGCCCATGTCACCAGTACCGAGGGCCTCGATGGGACGCTCGAAGGGGTGTTCGCCGACCTGATGAACTGGAAGATGGTGGCCAGCGGCAATGTCGACATCACCATGCCGAGCGGTTCGCACATCGTCTCGGACGGCATGACCTATGATCGCGAAACCGGCATCTACACCTTCAAGAACGCCAGGGTAACGCTGAACTCCACTCCGGGGGAATCCGAATGAAGCTGTTTGCCCCGCTGCAGATGGGCCTGATGATGCTGGTTCTGATGACGCTCGCGGCGCTGCCGGTGGTGGCGGCCGAACCGGTCAACGTTTCAGCCGACGACTTCACCATCGACCAGAACAACAACAATGCCACCTTCAGCGGCAATGTGGTGATCACTCGCACCGGGCTGTCGCTGTGGGCCGACAAGGTGGTGGTGCTCTATGGCAGCGGCGGGCAGAGCGACATCGACAGCCTCACCGCCACCGGCAATGTGCGGATCAAGACCGACAGCCAGGATGCCACGGGGGCCAAGGCGACGTTCGACCCAGACACGCTGATCCTCAAGCTCAGCGGCAATGTCACGGTGGTCAACGCCCAGGGCAGGCTGAACGGACCGGAACTCACCATCAACCTCGCCACCAACAGTTCGGTGTTCAAGGGCAGCGAAGGGGGCCGGGTGACCGGCGTCTTCACTCCGCAATGAACGAGGCGGCGGCAGTCAAGGCCAGGGCCCCCGTCGACCAGACCGGTTGGCTGGTGGCGCATGGGCTCAACAAGAGCTTCGGCAAACGCACTGTGGTGGAAAACGTCAGCCTGGCGGTGCGGCGCGGCGAAGCCGTCGGGCTGCTGGGGCCGAACGGCGCCGGCAAGACCACGGTCTTCACCATGATCATGGGCCTGGTGAAGCCGGACAAGGGCAAGATCCTGGTCGACGGGCGGCCGATCACCAACCTGCCGCTGTTCCAGCGCGGGCGGCTCGGCATCGGCTATCTGCCGCAGGAGAGCTCGATCTTTCGCGGCCTCAGCGTCGAAGGCAACATCCTCGCGGTGCTGGAGGGCCATGTGCCGAGGAAGGCCGAGCGGCTGGCGCGGCTCAATGAGCTGCTGGCCGAATTCGGTATCGCCCACATCGCCAAATCCAACGCCCTGGCGCTGTCGGGAGGCGAGCGCCGGCGCGTCGAGATCGCCCGGGCGGTGGCGACCGACCCACTGTTCATGCTGCTCGACGAGCCATTCGCCGGCGTCGACCCGATCGCGGTCAGCGAAGTCAAGATGCTGGTCAAGCACCTCACGCGACGCGGCATCGGGGTGCTGATCACCGACCATTCGGTGCGCGAGACGCTGTCGCTGGTCGACCGTGCCTACGTGATCCACGAAGGCCATGTGATGATCCAGGGCAAGCCCGACGTCATCGCCGCCGACCCCGAGGCCCGCCGGGTCTATCTGGGCGATACGTTCGAAGTCTGAAGCGAATAGTGAGTAGCGAGTCGCGAATGGGGTGGCGAGCCCCGCTGTTCGCCACTCACTCTGCCTTGGCACGCTTCTTGCTCTCGTGGTGCCAATCATGCATGGATGGCGCAGGAAGCCTCTCTTAGTGGAAACGTGCTTATGGCCTTGTCGCCACGGCTTGAGGTGCGTCAGAGCCAGGGCCTGACGCTCACGCCGCAACTGATGCAGTCGATCCGGCTGCTGCAGCTCAGCCACCTCGAACTCAACAGCTTTGTCGAGGCCGAGTTGCTGCGCAATCCGCTGCTCGAGCGCGAGGACGGGGCGGAGCCGACCGAGGACACGGCGGAAGCGACGGAGCGGCCAGCCGAACTCAACGCGTCCGAGGATACGGTCGACTATTCCGAGCGCATCCAGTCGGCGGACTCGATTGCCAACGGCTATGACACCGAGGTCGAGAACGTCTTTCCCGACCAGTCGGCGCCGGAGCGGCAGGCCGACTCGACGCAGTGGAACGAACGCAGCGGCGGCGATGGCGAAGCGGCCGATATCGACCAGTTCGTCGCGGCCCGTCCGACACTGGGCGACCACCTGGCCGCGCAGGCGGGGCTGATCATTGCCGATCCGGCGGAGCGGCTGATCGCGCAGTTCCTGATCGATAGTCTGAGCGAGGCCGGCTACCTCGCGGTCGAGCTCGAGACCGTGGCCGAGCAGTTGGGCGCACCGGTCGAGGCCATCGAGGCGGTGCTGTTCAAGCTGCAGGGGTGCGACCCCATCGGGGTGTTCGCCCGCGATGTGCGCGAGTGCCTGGCGCTGCAGCTTCGCGAAAGGGATCGGCTCGACCCGATGATGCTGCGCCTGCTCGATAATCTCGAGCTGATCGCCGAGCACGACCTCGCAGCGTTGGCGCGCGCCGTCGGCGCCGACCGCGAGGATCTCAGCGACATGCTGGCCGAGTTGCGCCAGCTCGACCCCAAGCCCGGCCGGGCCTTCGAGGCCGGACCGGTGGAATCGGTGGTGCCGGACGTGTTCGTGCGGCCTGGGCTCGGCGGCGAGTGGCAGATCGAACTCAATGCCGATGTGCTGCCGCGGGTGCTGGTCAACCGCACGTATTATGCGTCGGTGACCAAGAAGACCCGCGACACCACGGAAAAGAGCTTCCTCACCGATTGTCTCGCCACCGCCAACTGGCTGGCCAAGAGCCTCGACCAGCGGGCGCAGACCATCCTCAAGGTCACAGCCGAAATCGTGAAGCAGCAGGACGGCTTTCTCGTGCACGGCATCACCCATCTCAAACCGATGACGCTGAAGGCGGTCGCCGACGCGATCGAGATGCACGAGTCGACGGTGAGCCGGGTCACCTCGAACAAATACGTGTCGACGCCGCGCGGCCTGTTCGAGATGAAGTATTTCTTCACCACGGCGCTCGGCTCGTCGACCGGCGAAGGCGATCACTCCGCCGAGGCGGTGCGCCATCGCATCAAGCAGATCATCGACGCCGAGCAGCCGTCGGACATCCTGTCGGACGACACCATTGCCGAGATGCTGCAGAAGGAACGCGGGATCGAAGTGGCGCGCCGCACCGTGGCGAAATATCGCGAGGGGATGAACATCCCCTCCTCGGTGATCCGGCGCCGCCAGAAGCGCGCTTTGGTCGCGGCGGGACGATAGCGCTTCGACACACCCGCTGTCGACACCTCGCATTTGAACCCAATGCCGATCCGCGCATTGCTCCCCGGGTAGGGGCGGACTAGACTCCCCTCACCGGGGTGACCACATCTCTTGGTGGCGGCCGCTCCGGCTGGCTGCACTAACAAGAAAGAGGGACCTCCATGACACTGCGCGTCTCAGGAAAAAACATGGATGTCGGCGATGCGCTGCGTATCAAGGCGCAGGGCCATTTCGACACGGTGGTGAAGAAGTATTTCGACGGCAACTATACCGGCCACCTCACCCTCGAGCCGGAGGGTTCGGGGTTCAACGCCCAGTGCATGGTGCACCTCGATTCCGGCGCCGTGCTGCAGTCGAGTTCCTATGGCGGCGATGCGCTGTCGGCCTATCAGGGCATGGCGGACACGATCGAGAAGCGGCTGCGCCGCTATAACCGGAAATTGAAGGCGCACCGGCGTGGCGCCAATGGCACCGCCGAGGAAGCGCCGTCCTACGTGCTGGCCGCGCCCGGCGAGGACGACGAGCTGATGGAGGACTATTCGCCGCCGGTGATCGCCGAGGCCACCTCGAGCCTGAGGCAGATGTCTGTGGGCGAAGCGGTGATGCAGCTTGATTTGACCCAGGCGGAAGTGGTCGTATTCCGGCATGCTGGACATGGTGGCCTAAATGTGGTCTACCGCCGCGCCGACGGCAATATTGGCTGGATCGATCCAGCCCTCAAGCCGAACTAGGGCTCCGGAAAAGCTTGGTCTTTCCGCATCCACGATGGGAAATTCTTGATGGAATTGGCTGACATCCTCTCGGAGGACTCGGTGATTGTTTGCTCGGAGAGCAAGACCAAACTGGACGTGCTGCACAGGCTTTCCGAGCAGGCTGCAAAGATCACCGGGCAAGACGCCGCCACCATCTTCGAGGCCGTGAACGATCGCGAACAGCTGGGCTCGACCGGGCTGGGCAATGGCATCGCCATTCCGCACGGCAAGTTCGCGGGGCTCAACGGGGTGACGGCCTTGTTCGCCAAGCTCGATACGCCGGTGGAGTTCGAAGCGGTGGATGACCAGCCGGTCGACCTGGTGATGCTGTTGCTCGCGCCCATGGGCGCGGGCGCCGACCACCTCAAGGCGCTGGCCCGGGTGGCGCGGATTCTGCGGACCGATTCCGTGGTCGCTCGGCTGCGCCGCAGCAAGGCTGCCGAGGAACTCTACAGCATCCTGACCCAGCCGCTGGAAGCCACGCGGGCGGCCTGACTGCCACTGATGTGATGCAATTGCTCGAGGGCCTTCTCCGATGGGAGGAGGCCCTCGGCCTTTATGGCGTGCGACGCAGGCTCAATGCAGCGTCACGATGCCGAAGGACTTGTCGCTCAGCCATTCCTCGACGGCTTCCTCGCTGTCCCCGACCATCAGCGGCGAGCCGTCGGCCGAGACCACGATGTGGAAGTCGGAGTCTTCATTGAATTCGCTGTCGGGCAGGATCGGACCCATGTCCGCGCCCTTGACGTGCTTGACGTAAACCACTGCATTGCCGCCGAGCGCCATGAACTGGGCCGGGGTCAGGTTCCGCAGGGGATTGTCGATCTGTTGTTCTCTGTTCTCTTGCACTTCATGTTCCCCTTTCTAGGCAGAACGGATCTCGATACGGCGGGCGATCTTTTCGGCTCTCGGACGAACAACTGCGATCATCAGCATGCCGTTCCGTAACATCGCGTCTTTGACCACCATGCCGTCGGCGAGGAGGAAGTTTCGCTGGAACTGCCGCGCGGCGATGCCGCGATGCAGGTAGTTTCGGCTGCCGTCGTCTTTCTGTCGGCCGCGGACCAGCAGCTGGTTGTCTTCCACCATCACCTCGAGGTCGGCCTCGGCGAACCCCGCGACGGCGATGGAAATCAGAAAGGTCTCCGCGCCCTCGGTATCGAGCGAACGCTCGATATTGTAGGGCGGGTAGCCATCGGCGGCTTTGCTCAACCGATCGATACGTTCCTCGAACGCGTCGAAGCCGAGCAGGAAGGGCGCCGAAAACATGGAGACGCGCGACATCCGTATCGTCCTTGTTCCAAGCAACGGTGTGGAGCGGCCCGAGTTTCAGTGGCGCCGTTCCATGCCCGTGATATGGGTCTGGGACCCTTCCCAATCAAGACCGCCGCCCGGCGGGGAGCAGGACTTTGACCGACAGCACGGTGGCGGTGGTGATCCCCGCTTACAAGGCCGAGGGCTTCATAAACGAGGCGGTCCGCAGCGTGTTCGCCCAGACCCACGCGGACTGGGAGGCATGGGTCATCACCGATGACGGCGAGGATTACGAAGAGCTGCTCGGCCGGGCCGGCCTCGTCGATCAGCGCCTGCATTTCCTGAGTACCGGACGGGTCGGCGCCGGCGCGTCGCGGGCCCGCAACCTGGCGCTCGATCGGATCAACACGCCCTATGTGGCCATCCTCGATGCCGATGACCGGATGAAACCGCACAAGCTCGAACTGGCCGTCGCAGCGCT
>JAEUMC010000054.1 GCA_016793415.1 Devosia sp.
AACGCGGCCGGCGCGCATCGTCGTCACGCGCTGCGCCAGCTCGCGCACTTCCTTGAGCTTGTGCGAGATGAAGAGGATTGTGAGGCCGCGCTCGCGCAGGGTAACCAGACGCCGGAACAGCTCCTCGGTCTCGGGGGGCGACAGCACCGCCGTCGGTTCATCGAGGATGAGGATGCGGGTGCGGCGCGACAGCGCCTTGAGGATCTCGACCTTCTGCTGGGCGGCGACCGAAAGCGTGGAGAGCGTCGCGTCGGGATCGATCTCGAGATTGAACTGCTCGGCCAGCTCGAGCACCCGGGCCCGGGCCCTCGCCCGGTCGATGAAGGGACCGCGCCGGGGAGCCTGGCCAAGCAGGATGTTCTCGGCGACGCTCAGCCCGCCGATCAGTGAGAAATGCTGGTGCACCATGCCGATGCCCAGTGCCGCCGCGGCGCGGGGGCTATCGATCTGCGCCGGCACGCCATCGAGGGCGATGCCGCCCGATGTCGGCGCCTCCAGACCCGACAGGATCTTCATCAGCGTCGACTTGCCGGCGCCATTCTCGCCGCAGATGGCGTGAATGGTGCCGGCCTCGACCGCGAAGCTGACGCCGGACAGGGCGACCGTCCCGTTGGGGTAGGTTTTTGAAACCTGCTCGAAGCGAATATGGGGACGGTCGCGCATCGTCGATCAGGGCCGGGCGCCGTCGCGCAGGGCGTTCAGCTGCTCGGGCGTCAGGGCGAAGCCCGAGGAGACCTTGATCGAGCCATCGATGATGCCGGCTTTGGCGGCGGCGATCCTGCCCTTCAGCGTTTCGGACGCCAGTGTCGCCATGTTGCCGGTTTCGACCAGCCCGACGGCGTCTTCCTTGAGCCCGATGGCTTCGATCCGGCCGACCGGCAGCTTGCCTTCGACATAGAGGTCGAAGGCGCGCAGCAGCGTCACGTCGACCTTCTTGAGCATGGAGCTGACCACCTTGCCGGCCATCTCAGGGTCACCGTCCTTGAAGATCGCCTCCTGGTCGGAGTTGACGCCGATGGCGTAGCGGCCGGCTTCCTTGGCTGCGGCCAACTGGCCGAGGCCGGTGAGGCCTGCAACGTTGAAGCCGATCGCCGTGCCGGCGCGGTACTGGGCGAGCGCCAGTTCCTTGCCCTTGGCGGCATCGTTGAACGAGCCGGCATAGGCGATCGCGACCTTGACCTCCGGGCTGACCGAGCGGGCGCCCTCGATGTAGCCGACGAGGAAATCGTTGATGACCGGAATGTCCATGCCGCCGAGGAAGCCGATGCTGTTGCCCCAGTCGGCCGGGATGGTGCCCTCGGCGATCAGCCCGGCGGCGAGGATGCCGGCGAGGTACGAGCCTTCGTTCTGGTTGAAGGTCACCGAATAGACGTTGCCGAAATTGCCTTGTTCGTAGGGCACCACGCCGTCGATCAGGATGTAGGTCTTGTCGGGGTATTGCGGCGCGATCTCGTTGATGATGTCGGAGATCTCGAAGGTGCAGCCGACGATGATGTCCCAGTCGCCCTCCGAGGCATCCTGGAAGGTGGCCAGCCACTTGGTCTGGTCGGTGCCCATTTCGATGACCTTGGTCTCGACGGCATCGCCGTACTTGGCCTTGATCTGCTCCATGCCCAGGGCGCCCAGGTCGAAGTAGGATTTGTCGCCCAGGTTGCCGTTGACGAGGAAGACGATCCTCTTGGGCTCGGCGGCGAGGGCGCCGGGGATGCCCAGCGCGGTGATGGCGGTGCCGGCAAGCAGCAGCGCGGTAAAGCGGCGGCGAGAGAGTGTCGTCATCGGGTCTTGCTCCTGTGTACCCGGTTGCAAACGGACTAACGCTTCAAAATCAATGACGTGGAGCGCTTCGCCGGTTCAGTGAAACGGTGAAACGCTCTAGTCCCGGCCGATGGGGCTGATGGCTCCATCGGTGTGTTTGGCGAGCCAGGCGGCCCGGCGGAAGAACAGGCCGGGTACCACCTCGTGCACGCGCGCGATGAGGTCGGTCATGTCGGCCGTCTTCAGCTGTCCGTCCTCGACGATGATGCGGCCATCGACCATGGTGAGGTCGACATCGCCGCCGCGCACCGCGTGGACGAGATTGTGGTGCAGGTTCCCATCCACCCCGCCGAACAACGGGGTGAGCCGCGGCGTATCGGTGCGCAGCGCGATCAGGTCGGCCTTCTTGCCGCGCTCCAGCGAGCCGATCTCGTCGTCCTTGCCGATGGCGCGGGCGCCTTCGATGGTTGCCATGCGCAGCACGTCCCAGGCCGGCATGGCGGCGGCATCGAGGCTGGCGAACTTCGCCAGCAGCGAGGTGAACTTCATCTCCTCGAACATATCGAGGTTGTTGTTCTCCTTTTCGCCGTCGGTGCCGATGCCCACGGCGACGCCGGCCCGGCGCAGCTTGGCCACCGGGGCCGCGCCGCTCGCCAGCTTCATGTTGCTGGTCGGGTTGTGTGCCACCGCGACGCCGCGCCGCGCCAGCAGCGCGATCTCGTCGTCGTCGAGCCAGACGCAGTGGGCCAGCAGGGTGCGTGGCGCCTCCAGCAGCCCGAGCTTTTCGAGCGCCGGGATGGAGCGGCAGCCATAGCGGCGCTGCATCTCGCGCAGCTCCACCTCGGCCTCGTTGGAATGGGTGTGGAAGCCGGTTCCGAATTTCTGCGCCAGTGCGATGGCGCGGGTATGCGCGGCTTCGGTGGCGTAGAAGGCATGCTCGAGACCGACCCAGACCTCGACACGCCCCTGGGCGCCGCCGTGCCAGCTCTCGAGCAGCGCCTCGGTATCGTCGAGGTGGTCGAAATAGTCGTAGTCGGGATGCTCGCCGACATAGGGCACCATCACCGTGCGATTGCCGATCTGCTCGGCGGCGCGGGCGCTGCCCTGCATGTAGCGCCACATGTCGACCACCGTGGTGGTGCCCGAGAGCACGGCCTCGGCGTAGCAGAGAAAGCTCGCGGCTTCGGCGTCCTCGGGCCGCAGCACGCGGTGCATCGGGTCGATATACATCCGCAGCCAGTCCCAGACCGGCAGCCCCTCGGCCGTGCCGCGCAACAGGCCGGAGTGGAGGTGCGCGTTGACGAGGCCGGGCATCAGCAGGCGGTTGGTCAGCCGGCGCACCGGCACGCCGGCATAGCGGGTGCGCAGTTCCGCCGCCGGGCCGACCGCCGCGATGCGGTCACCCTCGATGGCCACCGCGCCGTCGGCGATCACCTGGTTGGCCGGGTCCATGGTCAGGACATGGTCGGCGTGCAGCAGCATGGTGATCATCGGGCGTCTCCGCTGGCGGCCCAGAGCTGGCGCGCCAGGTCCTTGAGGGTGAGCGAGTCGGCCCAGCGGTCGGAGAGGTCCCGTCCGTCGGCGCCGGTAATGGCATAGGGCGGCGCGCCGAGCTCGCAGAGAAAGCTCAGCGTCGCGTCAGCCGCCGAGCGGGCCCGCCACGCGCTGAAGCCGCGCTGCCACCAGGTGGCGAACTGCGCCACCCAGGGGGCGTGCTGGGCAAAGCCGATCTCGGCCTGCACCTGCTCGCTGGTCGCCACCCGGCCGTGAAAGCCTTCGGCATTGGCGAGGATGCGGGTGATGCGGGCATCGATCTCAGCGCTGACCGGCAGCCCGATCTCGCCGCCAACCACACAGTGCGACAGGTCCACGGTGAGCGCGAGCCACGGGCAGGCGTCGAGCAGCGCGAGGCTGAAGAGCAGGTCGTTGGTGAGCCGGCCGCGGTGGGTTTCGATCCGCACCGGGAAATCGACCTCGTCGGCGAGCCGGCGCCAGCCCTCCAGCACCTGCACGGCTTCGGCGACGCTGGCGGTGCGGATATCAGGCTGCACGTTGAGCTGATCGAGCCCGAACGCGGTGCCCCAGTCGAGCGCCGGCTTCAGCGCATCGACGCTGTGCGGCAGGGCCAGGCCCTCGAGCCGGAGGCCGCGCTCGCCCGCCAGCTGCGCCACCTGCCGCGCCTCGTTCCGCTCGATCCACAGCGTGCCGGCGCCGTCGAAGCCGACGGCCCCGATCAGGTCGAGCCGGGCTTCAAGCGTCGGCGGGCACGGCGGATGGCTCAGCCCCTCGAAGCTCCACAGCGATTGCAGCACGGCCAGCTTCTGCATCGTCGGCCCCTCAGTACTGGGCCGCAGGCAGGTGCAGCACCAGCCCGTCGAGTTCGTCGCTCAGCCGGAGCTGACAGGTCAGCCGGCTTTCGGGGCGCGGGTCGATGACGCATTCGATCATCGCCGCTTCACTGTCCGAAGGCGGCGCCAGCCGCTGCAACCAGCCCGGCTCGACATAGCAATGGCAGGTGCCGCAGGCGCAGGCGCCGCCGCATTCGGCGAGGATCACCTCGATGCCGGCATTGACGGCGACCGACATGACCGACTGGCCGACATCGCCGGTGGCCTCGGTTGTGCTGCCGTCGGCGGCAACGAACGTGATGCGGGGCATCAGGCAGGCTCCTTCATGTGGTTCAGGCTGGCCATCTCGCCGGCCATGCGGCGACGCGCCTGCATGAAGGCGCGCGGCGCGTTGACCGCCTCGACGGCGCGGAGCACCCCGTCACGCACGAAATGGCGGACGAAGTCGCCTTCGCCATGCACCGTCTCGATGCGATCGAGCGGCGAGGCGATGCCGGCCAGTTGGATCTTCAGGTCGAACTGATCCGACCAGAACCATGGGATGGTGGCGTCGGGCGCCGGCTGGCCGGCAATGCCGGCGGCGACCGCGCGGGCCTGCTCGAGCGCATTATTGACGCTCTCGAGCCGCAAGGCCGGGCCGTAGAGCGGGTGGTCGAAGCGGGTGCAGTCGCCCGCGGCAAAAATGGCGGGGTCGGACGTGCGCCCGGCAGCGTCGACCAGGATGCCGCGGTCGGTCGCGAGGCCGGCAGAGCGGGCCAGCTGGTCGTTCGCATCGGCGCCGACGCCGACGATGACGAGGTCGGCCGGCAGGGCCTCGCCCGAGCTCAGGAGCACCGCCGTGGCGCGGGCCTCGCCGGCGATCGAGGCGATGCTGACGCCGCAGCGCAGGTCGACCCCGCGGGCCCGGTGCGCCGTTTCGAGATAGGCCGAAAGGTCGGCCGATGCCGCCCGGGCCAGCAGCCGCGGGGCAGCCTCGAGCACGGTGACCGCCACCCCGGCGCGGGTCAGGCTGCCGGCGAGTTCGAGCCCGACAAAGCCGCCGCCGATAAGGACGGCCCGCCGCGTCTCGGCCAGCAGGCCGCGCAGCCGCACCAGATCGGCATAATCCTTGAGCGACACGACATTGGGCAGGTGCGCGCCGGCCAGCTGCAGGCGGCGCGGCACCGAGCCGGTGGCCAGCACCAGCCGGTCATAATCGAGCCTTTCCCCTTCGCCGAGGCGGAGCCGCTGCGCTTGCCGGTCGATGCCGGCGACCTCGACGCCGAGGCGCAGCGCAATGGTGCGTTGGGCGATGAAGTCGCGTGTCCGGATCGCCAGCTCGTCGGCGCCGATCGGCTCGGCGAGGCCGCGCTTCGACATCGGCGGCCGGTGATAGGGCAGATGCGCCTCGTTGCCGACCAGCGTCACGCCGCCAGCATGCCCGAGCTCGCGCAGGCTGAGCGCCACCTGCAATCCGGCCTGGCCGGACCCGACGATGGCAACGTGCATCGCCACTTATGCCGCCTGCAGCTTCAGCCGCAGCGCGCGCGGCCCGCGCACCGAGAGGCTGCGCTTGTATTCGGGCACCTCGAGCAGCTCGATGGAGCGGAAGGTGTTGAACAGCGTGGTGAAGATCACATCCATGTCGAGCCGCGCCAGGTGGTTGCCGAGGCAGAAATGCGCCCCGCCGCCAAAGGCCAGGTGCCGGTTGGGGGCGCGGCCGACATCGAAGCTGTCGGGGTTCTCGAACTGCGCGGGATCGCGGTTGGCGGCCCCGTAGAGCAGGCCGAAGCGGGTGCCGCGCGGATAGGCGATGCCGCCCACCTCGACGTCCTCGGCGGCGTAGCGATCGAAGAAGGGCAGCGGCGACTCGAAGCGGAACATCTCCTGCACCGCGGTGGCCATCAGGCCGGGATCGGCCTTCAGGCGCTGCATTTCGGCGGGGAAGCGCAGCAGGGCATGCATGCCGCTGCCGAGCACGTCGATGGTCGAGCCGTGGCCGGCCATCAGGATCAGCATGGCGGTTGAAATGAACTCGTCTTCGCTCATCTCGCCCGCCTGCTCGGCCTCGACCAGCCGGGTGACGATGTCATCCTTGGGGGCTTTGAGGCGGTCGGCCTTGAGCTCGCGCAGATAGGCGCCGAATTCGGCGGCG
>JAEUMC010000060.1 GCA_016793415.1 Devosia sp.
AGGGGGGGAAGTTCGTATGCCATTCTGGATGCCTCCTTGGGGGACAGTCTCTATGATTGTTGGCCGCTGGGCTGGCTTCGATATAGGCCCTTTGGCATTGCTCAACAATTCCCGCTTTGGGTGGAATTATGCCAATCCGACGCAACTGAGCGCAAAGGCATAGCTCAGCCCGGTCTCCTTGAGCTGGTCGAAGCGCCCCGACGCACCGCCGTGTCCGGCCCCCATATGGGTCTTGAGATAGAGCGGGTTGGCATCGGTCTTGGTGGCACGCAGCCTGGCCACCCACTTGGCCGGCTCCCAGTAGGTGACGCGCGGATCGGTGAGGCCGGCGAGCGCGAAGATCGGCGGGTAGTCGATAGCCGCCACCTGCTCGTAGGGGGCGTAGCCGGCAATGCGGTCATAGGCCGCCTTGTCGGTGATCGGATTGCCCCATTCGGGCCATTCCGGCGGGGTGAGCGGCAGCGTCTCGTCGAGCATGGTGTTGAGCACATCGACGAACGGTACTTCGGCGATCACCCCCGCCCAGAGATCCGGCCGCATATTGGTGACGGCGCCCATCAGCAGGCCACCGGCCGAGCCGCCCTCCGCAACGATCCGCTGCTTGCTGGTATAGCCCAGCTCGATCAGCGTTTCGGCGGCTGCGATGAAATCGGTGAAGGTGTTGGTCTTGTAGTCCCGGCGGCCGTTCTTGTACCAGGCATAGCCCTTGTCCATGCCGCCACGGATATGCGCCGTAGCATGAACGAAGCCGCGATCGACCAGCGAGAGCTTCGACACCGAGAACCCCGCCGGCAGCGCCATGCCGTAGGCGCCGTAACCATAAAGCAGAGCCGGCGCCTTGCCGTCGAGCTTGAGGCCCTTGCGATAGAGCAGCGTCACCGGCACCCGCTCGCCATCCTTGGCCGTGGCGAAGATGCGCCTGGTCTCATAATCCTCGGGGTTGTGCCCCGACGGGACCACCTGCTCCTTCAGCAGCGTACGTTCGCGTGTCACCAGGTCGAGGTCGTAGGTCCGAGACGGCGTGGTTGGCGACGAATAAGTGAAACGGATCGTCCGGGTGTCGAACTCGAAGCCGGCCGACATGCCCAGCGCGTAGGCCTCCTCGTCGAATTTCACCGTCCACTCTTCGCCATCGTCGAGGTTGCGCACCACGATCCGCGGCAGCCCCTCCGAGCGCTCGAGCCGCACCAGGTGGTGACTGAGCAGGATGATGTCGAGGATCAGCACGCCGGGCCGGTGCGGCACCAGGTCGATCCAGTTCTCGGCTGCCGGATTGTCGGCGGCGACGGTGACGATCTTGAAGTCCTCGGCACCATCGGCGTTGGTGAGGATATAGAATACCCCGTCGCGATCCTCGACGTCGTATTCGCGATCGGTGAGGCGCGGCGAGACCAGCTTGGGCGTGCCGCCGGTGCGGGTGTCGATCAGCCAGAATTCCGACGTCTGGTGGTCGTGCGCGTCGATGACGATGTAGTTGCGGCTGAGGGTCTCGTCGACGCCGACAAAGAAGCCGGGGTCCTTCTCCTCGTAGACGATCTCGTCATCGGCCTGCGGGGTGCCGAGCAGGTGACGGCGGACGCGGTACGGGCGGTGGTTGTCGTCATACTCGGAATAGTAGATGGCGCTGGAATCGGCCGACCAGACGCCGCCGCCAGCGACGTCTTCGATCACTTCGCCCGTGTCCTGACCGGTGGCGAGGTCGCGGATGTGGAGGGTGTAGAACTCGGAGCCCTGCCGGTCGGCGCTCCAGGCGAGCAACCGGTGGGATGGGTCGTGATCGCCGCCGCCAAAGCCGAAATAGCCGTCGCCGGCTTCGATATTGCAGTCGAGCAGCACCTGTTCCTCGCCGCCGTCACGCGGGGTGCGCACCAGGATCGGATATTGCTTCCCTTCCTCCATGCGCGAGTTGTAGGCCCAGGGGCCGTCGGCCGACGGGATGCCGCTCTCGTCTTCCTTGATGCGGCCGCGGATCTCCCGATAGATCCTGTCGGTGAGCGCCTCGTGCGCCGTCTCGAAGGCCTCGGCGAAATAGGCGTTCTCCGCCTCGACATAGCTGCGAATGTCAGTGGGCAGGGT
>JAEUMC010000115.1 GCA_016793415.1 Devosia sp.
ACTATGTCGACATTGCCGATAGCCGCGCCTTCGTTGCCGGCATCGCCAGGTTCGACAGTGCAGCCCGCGCCGTGGCGATCTCGGTGATCTCCGGGGCAAGCTCGACGCCGGGCCTGACCCATGCCGTGCTCGACCACATCACCAGTGCGTGGCTCGCCGTCGACAGCGTCGATGTCGCCATCGTCCCGGGGAACCGGACGCCGAAGGGACGGTCGGTGATCGAGGGCATCCTGAGCTGGGTCGGCCAGCCGGTGCGGGTGTTCCGCGAGGCCGGCTGGGAGCGCGGCCGCGGCTGGAGCGACGGGCGCTGGGTGACGATCGAAGGGTTGCCGCGCCGCCGTGCCATGCTGGCTGAGGTGCCGGACCTGGACCTGTTGCCGGCGCGCTTCTCGCCGCGGGTGCGAGCCGGGTTCGATGCCGGAATGGAACTGCCGATCCTCAACTGGCTGATCGGTGTCGCCGCGGTTCCGGTTCGCTGGGGGCTGGTGAAATCGGCGCGGGTCTTCGCCGGGCTCGGCACGCAGATCGCGCTCTGGCTCGATCGTTTCGGCACCGCTGATGGCGGTATGCTGGTCGAAGCTGCCGGGCAGGATGCGCGTGGCGACGCGCGCGTGGTGCGCTGGTGGCTGCGGGCAGCGAACGGCGATGGGCCCTACGTGCCGGTACTGCCGGCGGCGGCACTGATCGAGGCGTTGACCTTCGGCGGCCGGCTACGCGGCGGCGCCCGTTCGGCGGCTGGCGTCGTGAGCCTCGAGCAGATCAAGCCCTGGCTCGAGGGCCTGGCCCTCGAGACCAAGCAGGTGGCGTTCCGGGGCGAGAAGCCGCTCTATCGGCGGGTGATGGGCGAGGGTTTCGAGCGCCTGCCCGAGGTGACCCGGCGGCTGCATCGCGGCCG
Organism: Devosia sp.; assembly: GCA_016793415.1. Taxonomy (GTDB): domain Bacteria; phylum Pseudomonadota; class Alphaproteobacteria; order Rhizobiales; family Devosiaceae; genus Devosia_A. Next base: position 896 of record JAEUMC010000115.1, read on the forward strand.
ACCGGCGGTGATTGCCGAAGGCGAGGCGGTGGTGGCGCCGGCCGAGAACCCGATCGCCCGCTTCCTCGCCAGGCGCCTGGGCCTGCCGCTCGACGAAGGCAGGCTGCCGGTACGAGTTGTGATCGAGAGCCGCGAGGGCAGGGAGCACTGGACCCGCTTTTTCGCCGACAAGCCGATGCGCTCGGTGATGAGCGCTGCACCGCAGGGGCTGATCGAGGAGCGGTTCGGCCCGGTGGCGATCCGCATGCGGCTGGTGCCGCGCGGCGATGGGCTCGACATGCAGCGCGTCTCCGGACGAATCTGGAATCTGCCGCTCCCCGGTATCCTGCTGCCCCGCATCACGGCGGAGGAGCGCGTCGACGAGGGCGGCCGACATCGCTTCGAAGTCGACATCGGCCTGCCGCTGTTCGGCAGGCTGGTGGCGTATCGGGGCTATCTGGTGCTGTAGGGCTCACGGACGATTCCCTCAGCGTCCCCTCTCCCTGAGGGGAGAGGGCTAGTGCAGCTAGGACCGTCAGGTCCGTAGCGGAGCTAGGGTGAGGGGTTCAGCTTCTCAGGGAGCGCTCGTTGCACGGCTTCACCCCTCAACCGGCCTTCGGCCACCTTCTCCCCTGAGGGGAGAAGGGATGGGGCCGGTCTCCCCTAAATACTCGCCACGCTGTTGAGCGCCGCATAGACCCCGTCCAGTGACACCAGTTCATCGTGTGTGCCTTCCTCTGCAACCCCGTCGCGGGTCAGCACCAGGATGCGGTTGGCGTGGCGCACCGTGGAGAGCCGGTGCGCGATGACGATGGTGGTCCGTCCCCTGGCGAGGCTGAGCAGCGCCTGCTGCACCGCCCGTTCGCTCTCGTTGTCGAGCGCGCTGGTCGCTTCGTCGAAGATCAGGATCGCCGGATCCTTGAGGAAGGCGCGGGCGATGGTGAGCCGCTGCTTCTGCCCGCCCGAGAGTTTGACGCCGCGCTGCCCGACGTCGGTGTCGTAGCCATTGGGCAGCGCCATGATGAACTCATGCGCATTGGCGGCGCGAGCCGCGGCTTCGACCTCGGCATCGCTGGCGTCCGGGCGTCCGTAGCGGAGGTTCTCCGCCACCGAGCCGGCGAACAGGTACACATCCTGCTGCACGACCGCGACATGGCGGCGGAGCGAGGCCAGCGTCACTTCGCGGATATCGCGCCCGTCGATCCTGATGGCGCCAGCACCGATATCGTAGAAGCGGGGGATCAGCGCGCAGAGCGTGCTCTTGCCCACGCCCGACGGGCCGACCAGCGCGACGAACTCGCCCGGGGCGATATCGAGCGACAGGCTGCTGAGCACATGTGGCCCGCTCGCTTCGTAGCGGAAGGTGACGTCGTCGAAGCAGATCGCCCCGGCGGGTGCCGGCATGGATCCGACGCCCGGTCGGTCGGCGACATCGGGCTCCACCTCGAGGATCTCCATGGCGCGGACGAAGCCGGTATAGCCCTCCTGCAAGAGGCGAGCGAAGTTGGCGAGCCGCTTGATCGGATCGACCAGCACCGCGACGCAGAGCAGGAACGTCAGCATCTCGGCAACCGTCAGCTCGCCCGAGAGGATGCGCAGCGCCCCAAGCACCACCACCATGATGGT